>DATIEQ010000224.1:0-3320 GCA_035455665.1 Gammaproteobacteria bacterium
CTCTCGATCTCGCTCTGGTCCATCCCCACCGCCGTCGCCGCCTTCCTGATCCACGGCCTGCGACTGCATCTCCTCGACCGGCGCCTCAAGCGCGCCTTGGAGCAGCGTGCGTGAGCGCCTTGGACGGCATCTACGAGCTCCTGGGCGTGATGTTCGCCGCCGCCGCGCTCTTCAACCTGCGCGACTGCAGCAACCCGAAACGCTACAAGCGCGGGCTCTTCTGGGGGCTGTACGCGGTGAGCTTCCTCATCGGCAGCTGGCTGTCGCCCTTCGCCATGGGCTGCCTCGCCATCGCCATGGCCTGCACGGCGGGCTTCGGCGGTCTCGGCAAGGCCGGCGCGCCGGAGGCGACGGACGCGGAGCGCCGCGAACGCTCGGCGCGCTTCGGCAACCGCCTGTTCGTGCCGGCGCTCCTCATCCCGCTCGTGACGGTGACGGGCACCCTGGCGCTGCCGCACCTGAGCGTCGGCGGCCAGCCGCTCGTGGCCGCGAAGGAGGTGACGCTGGTGTCGCTCGGCGCGGCGGTGCTGATCGCCCTGGCGGCGGGGCTCCTGATGCTGCGCCAACCCTTGGCGACGCCGCTGGCCGAATCGCGGCGCCTGCTCGACGCCGTGGGCAGCGTGGCGGCCCTGCCGCAGTTGCTCGCGGTCCTGGGCGCGGTCTTTGCCCTCGCGGGCGTCGGCCAGGTGGTGTCCGATCTCGTGGGGCGCGTCATCCCGGTGGACAATGCGTTCGCGGTGGTGACAGCCTACGCCCTCGGCATGGCGCTCTTCACCATGGTCATGGGCAACGCCTTCGCCGCTTTCCCGGTGATGACCGCCGGCATCGGCCTGCCGCTCATCGTGCGCCTGCACAGCGGCGATCCGGCCATCATGGGAGCCATCGGTATGCTGGCCGGTTACTGTGGCACGCTCATGACACCCATGGCGGCGAACTTCAACATCGTGCCGGCGGCGCTCCTGGAACTCCCGGACCAGAACGGCGTCATCAAGGCGCAGATCCCGACGGGCCTTGTGCTGCTCGCCGTGAACACGCTGCTGATGTATTTTTTGGTGTTCAGATTCTAGGGTGCAAATAAAAACCCGGGCAGAGCCCGGGTTCTTATTTCGTTTCGACCCACCGGATCGAGATCGATCACCAGATCTCCATGACTTCCTTGAAGGGGAACTTGAGACCCACGCGGTCCCAGACTTCCGCCACGCGCTTCACCACCGGCTCCGACTGCTTGATCCAGTCGGGGTGGCGGTCCTGCTTGGCGAACACCTTGAACTCGTTGGGCTGCTTGCCGCTCTCGAAGCGGTTCTGGAAGCTGCGCGACACCGCCTCCATGCGCTCCTTGCCGTAGGGCACGAGCGTCATGTTGCGGTTCGCCGAGAGCCCGGTGGTCGCCACGTAGTAGTGGTACTGCTCCCAGTAATGCAGGTAGGCGTCGAAGTAGGGCAGGGAGAAGATCTCGTCGTTCGTGAGCCCCGAGGTGTAGGAGAGGTCGCGCCGCACCCACTCCTCGATGTTACCGCGCACCTTGAACTTGCCGTCGGGCGTCATGCCGCCGGACTTCTCGTAGGCGGAGATGGCCGAGGTCACCGGATGGCGCACGGTGAGGATGTGCTCCACCGATTCGCCGAGGATCTGGTGGAAGAAGCCGCCGGCGTAGGTGCCCTTGAGGAGCTTCTTCGGCACCATGATCTTGCCGTAGTGGGGTTTGTTCTTGCCGAAGTAGATCTCCACCATGGTGAGGAACTCGGCCATGGTCTGCAGGCTCGCTACCCAGCTGTTGGCGTTCTTCTGGAAGCGGAACGGACCGGCTTCCGGGAAACCGTCGTGGGCGATGACGTTCGGCACCTTATCCACGTCGTAGCCCAGTGCGCGGTAGGCCTCCATGGTGAGGTAGGAGCCGCCGTTGCGCGGCACGCCGATGATGTTGATGAAGTGGAACTTGAACTGGATGTTGCGGATCTGCTCGAAGTCGCCGGTGAGCAGCGCCAGGAACAGCTGGTAGGCGCGGGCCACGTGCTTCTGGCCGTTCTCGCTCTGCATGATGCGCTGCGCGTTCTCCTGCGCCTTCTGCATGACGCGTACGTGGTCGTTGGAGAGCTCCTCGGAGAGCTGGTCGTGCCAGCCGGCGCCCTCGAACGGTTGGTTGTCGATGATGTGCGCCAGGAAGTCCACGAACACCGGCGAGACCGGCAGTTCCTTGTCCGTCAGCTTGATTTCAACACCCATGATCTCTCTCTCTTTATATATCTAATTGGTGGGATCGGTCTTCAGGACACCAGGCGCGCCGCCTTCTGGCGTGCCGCGGCCCGGTCCATCAGGAACTTGAAGTTGTCGAGCGACATGAGGTGCGCGTACATGCGCGACAGTTCGCCGTGCTTCATCAGGCGCTTCACGTCCTTGCCCTGCAGCTCGTTGAGCTTGTTCTCGTTGATGCGGAACATGCCGCGCAGGCGCATCTCCGTGCCGCTCTTCGGGAAAGCGTGCGCCTCGAAGGGCTCGAGCAGGCCGAGCTCGCGCACGCTCTGGCACAGCCGCTCGGTGGCCTGGCGCGCGCCCTCCATCTCGGAGATCAGCGTCTGGGTGGGCTGGAAGTCCTCGCTGGGTTTGCCGTTCGCGTCGAAGGCCGGATGGTCGGACTTCTCCAGCCCGCTCTCGTCCACGCAGATGAGGATGTTGCCGTTCTTGGCTTCCTCGCCGGTGATGCGCACGCCGTAGAACGGCCAGCGCCGCACGTAGGCGGGGATGTACAGGTCCTTCTCCCACTCGCCCTGGTCGCCCACGAACAGGTTGTCGTCCTGGGTGAGGCCGGTGACCGCGATCGGCATGTAGTCGCCGGTGTTCGCGTCCTGGGCGAAGACCACGGGGTAGTGGCGCGCCGCCTGCACGAACTCCGCCGCCACCACGTAGATGCCGGTGAGCGAGGCCGCGAAGGCGTGGGGGCGGCGGGTGGTGACCCCGAGGCCCTTGTGCTTCTCTTTGTCGAGCGCCACCAGGCCCTTGTAGCCCGGCGGTATGGCGATATCCATGGAAAGGTCCCTTACGGAGAAGAATCCGGCCCCAGCCGCGCCCGGGGGAACGGCGATTTGACCTAATAAGTTTGCGCTATTGAGCCACAGCCTAAGGCCGCCTGTCGAGGGTAGTCAGTAAGGGCGCAGCGGTCCAGGGATGGACCGCCCATTTTTCAGGCGCCTAAGTGCCTGAAAAATGGAGCCGGGCAAAACCACGCTTTTGACCGGCGAGCAGGAAAAGGCCAGGGCCCGGCGCATGCGCCGGGCGGGGCGCCCAGGGATGGGCCCCGCGGACTTCCGCGCGCAGCAGGAGCG
>DATIEQ010000225.1:0-14433 GCA_035455665.1 Gammaproteobacteria bacterium
TAACTGCCGGCTCATCGGCCGGCGCTTCCGTCTGGCCCACGTGCGTTTCGGAAACGAGATCATCGAGGTGGCGACCTTCCGCGCCAGCGGCGCCCCGGACACCGACGAGGAGGCGCGGCTCGCCCACGACGAGACCGGCCGCATCCTGCGCGATAACATCTACGGCACGGTGGAGGAGGACGCGGTGCGGCGCGACTTCAGCGTGAACGCCCTGTATTACGATATCCGCGACTTCTCCCTGCAGGACTTCGTGGGCGGCTTGCCGGACTTGCAGGCCGGCGTGCTGCGCCTCATCGGCGATCCCGAGAAACGCTACCGCGAGGACCCGGTGCGCATGCTGCGGGCGGTGCGTTTCGCGGTGAAGCTCGGATTCAAGATGCATCCCGGTACCGAGGCGCCCATCGCGGAGCTCGCGCCGTTGCTCGCCGACATCCCGCCGGCGCGCATGTTCGAGGAGATCCTCAAGCTCTTCCTCTACGGCTTCGGCGTGCAGGCTTTCGAGGGATTGCGCCATCACGGCCTCTTCGCCCAACTCTTCCCCCGCACCGAGGCAGCGCTCGCCACCGAAGAGCAGGGGTTCCCCCACATTTTCATCGCGAAAGCGCTCGAGAGTACCGACACCCGTGTGCAACAGGAGCAGCCGGTCACCCCGGCATTCCTGTTCGCCGCTCTCCTGTGGGAGCCGGTACGTCAGGCGGCGCGCACCCTGGAAGCCGAGGGACTGCATCCCGCCGAAGCGCTTCGCCGCGCGGCGGATGAGGTGGTGGCGGAGCAGGTGACCCGCGTGGCGCTGCCGCGCCGCTTCTCGACGCCTATGACGGAGATATTCCAGCTGCAGCCGCGTTTCGCCCAGCGCCAGGGCAAGCGGCCACAGCGGCTCATGACCCATCCGCGTTTCCGCGCCGCCTACGACTTCCTCGTACTGCGCGCCCAGGCGGGCGAGATAGAACCGGAGCTCGCCGAGTGGTGGACTGCGTTGCAGGCGGGCCAGGCACCGGTCGCGCCCACCGGAGAACCGCCCGCGGGACCGCGGCGCCGTCGGCGCCGGCGCCGCGGCCGGCGCGGTTCCGGCGACGCGAGCCCGGAGCCCACCTGAGGTGCCGGTGGTCACGGCCTATATAGGCCTCGGTGCCAATATCGACGGGCCCGCCGCACACATCGAACGCGCCTTCACCGAACTCGATCAGTTGCCCGCGACACGGCTCGTGGCTCGCTCACACTTATATAAGAGCGAGCCCCTCGGACCGCCTGGGCAGCCGGATTATCTGAACGCGGCCGCTCACCTCGAGACCGGACTTTCACCCGCGGACTTGCTCGCCGCGCTCAAGGAGCTCGAGGCGCGGCACGGGCGACGCACGGGTCCCCGCTGGGGTCCACGCCCGCTCGATCTGGACATACTCCTCTATGCCGACGTGACGCTCGCGACACCCGAACTCATGCTGCCGCACCCCGGGCTGCAAGAACGCGCCTTCGTCCTGTATCCTCTCGCGGACCTCGCCCCCGAGCTTGCGGTACCCGGTTTGGGGCGCGTACGAGACCTCAAGGACCGTTGCCGCAAGACGCGCATCCAACGCTTGGAGGACGACGCGAATGACTGATCGGGAGGCGCGCTACATCGCGGTGGAGGGTCCCATCGGCGTCGGCAAGACGAGCCTCGCCATGCGTCTCGCCGAGACCTTCGCCGGCGAACTGCTGCTAGAGCGCGCCGAGGACAACCCCTTCCTTGAGCGCTTCTACCGCGATCCGAAAAATGCGGCGCTGCCCACCCAGCTCTCCTTCCTGTTCCAGCGTGCGCGCCAGCTGCAGCAGCTACGGCAGGGCGATATCTTCCAGCCGACCCGGGTCGCGGATTTCCTCTTGGAGAAGGACCGGCTGTTCGCCGCGCTCAACCTGGACGACGAGGAGTTGAAGCTCTACGAGCAGGTCTACCAGCACCTCACGCTCGACGCGCCGGTGCCGGACCTCGTGGTCTATCTGCAGGCGCCGGTGGAGGTGCTGGCCCAGCGCGTGACCCGTCGCGGCATCGGCTATGAACGCTACATCCAGCACGACTACCTGGAGAAGGTGGCCGAGGCCTATGCCCGCTTCTTCCACAACTACAGTTCCTCGCCGTTGCTCATCGTGAACGCCTCGGGCATCAATCCCCTGGAAAACGAGGCGGATTACGCGCTCCTGGTGCAGGAGCTCGGCCGCGTCAAGAGCGGCCGGCATTACTTCAACCCCGTGACGGTACGTTAGACTATTGGCCCGGGTCCGAGGCGCCTTCCTCCATGTACACCCAGCCCAGCAACAAGAACGACGCGAAGCCCGTGACGCTCACGTCGCTCGCGAAGATGCGCGCCGACGGGGAGCGGATCGTCTGCCTCACTGCCTACGACGCGAGCTTCGCCGCGCTGCTGGACGAGGCGGGTGTGGACGTGGTGCTGGTGGGGGATTCCCTGGGTAACGTCATCCAGGGCCATGCCACCACCGTGCCGGTGACGGTGGACGACGTCGTCTATCACAGCCGCGCGGTGGCACGGGGTCTGAAGCGCGCCTTCCTCATGGCGGACATGCCGTTCATGAGCTACCCCACGCCCGCGATCGCGCTCCAGAACGCCGCCCGCCTCATGCAGGAGGGCGGCGCCAAGATGGTGAAACTCGAGGGCAGCGGCCACCAAGCGGAGATCGTCCGCTACCTCAACGAGAACGACATTCCCGTCTGCGCCCACCTGGGGTTGCGCCCCCAGTCCGTGCACAAGCTCGGCGGCTTCCACGTGCAGGGGCGGGAGGCCGCGGCGGCGAAGCAGATGCTCAGGGACGCGAAGATACTGGAAGAGGCGGGTGCCGACCTCATCCTGCTCGAACTCGTACCTGCCGCGCTGGCGGCGAAGATCACGGCGCAGGCGCGGGTGCCGGTGATCGGCATCGGCGCGGGCAAGAAGGTGGACGGCCAGATCCTCGTGCTCTACGACATGCTGGATATCACCCCGGGCAGGCGCCCGAAGTTCGTGCGCAACTTCATGGCGGGCGCCGGGAGTCCGACGGCGGGGGTGGCGGCTTACGTGAAGGCGGTGCGCGACGGTTCCTATCCTGCCGCCGAACATAGTTTCGACTGAGGGATCGATGCTTACCGAACAGAAAGCGGTGGAGGTGCGAAAGCGAGTCAAGCGCTGGCGCGATATACATCAGCGTGTCGCTCTGGTGCCCACCATGGGCAGCCTGCACGCGGGTCACATCGCCCTCGTGAAGCGTGCGCGGGAGGTCGCCGAGCGGGTGGTGGTGAGCATCTTCGTGAATCCCATGCAGTTCGGTCCGGAGGAGGACTTCGGCGCCTACCCACGCACGCCCGACGCGGACCGCCTGCAGCTCGCGGTGGCCGGCGTCGACATGGTATTCATGCCCGATGCGGACGAGATGTACCCGGCCGGGGTGGATGGCGTCACCCGCGTCGAAGTGCCGGGCATCTCGGACGTGCTGGACGGCGCCTCGCGACCGGGCCATTTCACCGGCGTCGCCACCGTGGTGACCAAGCTCTTCAACATGGTGCAGCCGGACGTGGCGCTGTTCGGCGAGAAGGACTATCAGCAACTGCAGGTGATCCGGCGCCTCACCGCGGACCTGTGCCTGCCGGTGGAGATCGCCCCCCTCGCTACGGTGCGGGAACTGGACGGCCTCGCCCTGAGCTCCCGTAACCAGTACCTCAGCAAGGTGGAACGCGCCCAGGCGCCGCTTCTATACCGTACCCTGAAGGAGACCGCTTACGCGATCCGCGATGGCCAGCGGGATTACGTCGCGCTCGAGAAACGCGCCGTGGGCAAGCTCGCCGCAGGCGGCTTCCAGCCCGACTACGTGGAGATCCGCCAGGCGGAGACCCTCGTCGCGCCCACGGCGGAGGAGACGCGCCTCGTGGTCCTCGGCGCAGCGCGGCTCGGCAAGGCGCGACTCATCGACAACGTACCCCTGGACACGCGCGCGCCGGAGGATCGCACCGTCAGCTTGAGCCACCCGGAAACCGTCGGGTAAAATATCCCCACGAGCCGTCCGGCTCCCGGAATCCCTCCCATGCAACTCACCCTGCTCAAGGCCAAGCTGCACCGCGCCCGCGTCACCCACGCGGAACTCGACTATGAGGGCTCTTGTGCCATCGATGGCCGCTTGCTCGATACCGCCGGCATCCTGGATTACGAGCAGATCCAGATCTACAACGTCACCAACGGCGAGCGGTTCACAACGTATGCGATCCGCGCCGAGACGGGTTCCGGCATCATCTCGGTGAACGGCGCCGCGGCGCACCGTGCGAAGCCCGGCGATCGGGTCATCATCTGCGCCTACGCCCAACTGTCGGCTGCCGAAGCCATGAACCACGTGCCGCGCCTCATCTATCTGGACGAGCACAACCACATCACGAGAACCTCCAACGCCATTCCCGTCCAAGCTGCTTAGATCCTGAACTACCCCCGCACCGCCGTGACAAGATGCAGGACGGCGGGTTAAGTTAAGACATGACATCGATAAGCAAGTCTTCCGCCTGGAAGGCCCTCGCCGGCCACCGCGGCGCTTTCGACCCGGACTCCTTCAAGCACGAACTGATGGACGATCCGCGCCGCGCGGAGGCCTTTCGGGTCACGCTACCGGGTCTATACGCGGATTATTCGCGTCACCTCATCACCGCCGAGACCCTCGCGCTCCTCATACGCCTCGCTGAAGCGGCAGGATTCGAGCGCCTGCGAGCGGAGCTCTTCGAAGGTGCAGCGCTCAATAACACCGAGGGACGCGCGGCCCTGCATACGTTGCTGCGCGCCGACCCCAAAGATGCCCCGGCCGGGCTCAACGAGCAGGCAGCACAGGTCGCGGCGAGCTTCGATCGCATGAAGAGCTTCACACAGCAGGCGCGGAGTGGCGCCTATACCGACGTGGTGGCCATCGGCATCGGCGGTTCCCATCTCGGCCCCGAACTCGCCGTGGAAGCGCTCGCGCCCTTGAAGGGCCAGATGCTCCGCGTGCATTTCCTTTCCAATGTGGATCCCATGCTCGTCGCCCGGCTGCTGGCGGGACTGAATCCCAAGCGCACACTGGCGCTCGTCACCTCCAAGACCTTCACCACCCAGGAGACCCTCGCCAACGCCAAGGCCGTGCGCGCTTGGCTCGCGAGTGCTCTCGGTGAGGCGGCGATGAGCGAGCGCTTCGCCGCGGTCACGGCGGCACCCGAGAAAGCGCGGGAGTTCGGCATCGCCGCGGAGCGGGTCTTCGATTTCTGGGACTGGGTGGGGGGGCGATACTCGCTCTGGTCCGCCGTGGGGCTACCCATCGCGCTCGCTCACGGCTTCGACGTTTTCCGGGCGCTGCTCACGGGCGCTGCGCGCATGGACCGCCATTTCCGCGAGGCGCCCTTGGACCGGAACCTTCCCGTGGTCCTGGGCCTGCTCGGCGTCTGGTATGCGAATTTCTGGCAGGCCGCGAGCCGCGCTGTGATCCCGTACCGGCAGGACCTGCGTCTCCTCGTACCCTATCTGCAGCAGCTCGAGATGGAGAGCCTGGGGAAGAGCACGCGCCGCGGCGGCGAGACGGTGGATTACGCCACCGGCCCCGTGGTCTGGGGTGACACGGGGACGAACGGCCAGCACGCGTTCTTCCAGCTCCTGCATCAGGGCACGGGGTTCGTACCGGTGGACTTCATAGCCGTGCTGGAAGACGGTTCTGGTAATCGTGTGCAGCGGGACATGTTGCTCGCCAACTGCTTCGCCCAGGCGGAGGCGCTCTTGCGGGGCCGCAGCCCCGAGGAAGCGCGCCTCGCGGCGGGTGGCGAGGCGCTCGCTCCCCACAAGAGCTTCCCCGGCAACCGACCGAGCACGCTGCTGCTGCTGGACCGCCTCGATGCCGAGAGTCTAGGGATGCTCATCGCCCTCTATGAACACCGCACCTTCGTGCAGTCCTGCATCTGGGACATCAACCCCTTCGACCAGATGGGGGTGGAGCTCGGCAAGCAGCTGGCGGACAAGGTGCTACAGGCGCTAGGAGCGGGCGGAACGGCGGAGCTGCACGATGCCGCGACGCGCGCGGCAGTCGAGAAGGCACGCCGTGGCTGAAAGCGCCTTGGCCCTCCAGTTCCGGATGAGCGGCTATACCGTGCTGCGCCGGGTCATCAGCCCGGAGAGCGCCAGGCTCATGACCACCTACGCGCTCCTGCAGCAGCAATGGCCCGGCTACTACCAACCGGAGGACATGTTCCGGGCGGCGCTCGGCCGTTACGCGGACGCCTTGAGCGAGACCCTGCTCTTGGAGCTCAAGCCCGCTGTGGAGCAGGCCACGGGCCTCGGCCTCTTGCCCTGCTATTCATACCTGCGTATCTACGGACCGGGGGCCGTGCTGCCGAAACACCTGGACCGGCCCTCCTGCGAGATCAGCACCTCCCTCACCCTCGGTTTCCAGGCCCAGGAACTCTGGCCTCTGTGCGTTGAGGCGGACGGCGTCGACAAAGCCCTGCCGCTGTCGCCTGGCGACATGCTGGTATACCGCGGCGCGGATGTGCCCCACTGGCGCGAAGCCTTCACCGGCGAGTGGTGGGTGCAGACCTTCCTACACTACGTGGACGCGAACGGCCAGTACACGGATTTCGAGCGGGACGGGCGCGAACGCATCGGACCTTTCGACAAGCAGACTATGCAGCGCCGCTTCCAACGGGAGGCGAGCTACGGGCGGGATGATAAGTTCGCGTCGCCGCCCCCGGAGGCGCCTTGCCCCTGCAATAGCGGAAAATTATTCAAAGATTGCCACGGCAAGCGAAGCTGAATCACAAGCGGAGAGTCGTCATGCTCCTACATGGATCCTGTCACTGCGGCGCCGTGAAATTCAGCGTCGAATCACACACCCCCTATCCCTACATGCGCTGCTACTGCTCCATCTGTCGCAAGACCGGGGGCGGTGGGGGTTATGCCATCAACATCATGGGCGAGGCGGAGACCCTCAAGGTCGAGGGCAAGGAGCACCTGCAGATCTACCGGGCGATGCTCCCGGACGAGAAGACAGGCACGCTGAAGCAGAGCGGGGCGCGGCGGCATTTCTGCAAGCAATGCGGCTCGGCGTTGTGGGCCTTCGATCCGGAGTGGGCGCAGTGGGTCTACCCGCTCGCCTCGGCGATCGATACGCCGCTGCCGAAACCGCCGGAGACCCTGCACATCATGCTGGAGTTCGCCGCGCCCTGGGTCGAGGTGCCCGAAGGTAAGAACCAGCCGCATTTCCCGCGCTACCCCACGGAAGCCATCATCGACTGGCACAAGCGTCAAGGGTTGTACGATGCCTGATCCGCCGGCGGCGGCTGCTCAAACCCGCAGCCGTTTCGCCATGGGGATGCGGTCGAAGGGCCGGTACCCGGATTTCTCGTAGAGACGGCGGGCGATCGCGTTGTCGCGTTCCACCTGCAATTCGATGGAGAGCAAGCCGAAGCCCGCCGCTTGCTCTTCGATGAAACACAGGGTCTCGGTACCGAGCCCGCGATGCCTGTGTTCCGGCTCGATGTAGAGGTCGGTCACGATCCCGCTCCGGCCTCCCAGCTCGTGGTCGAAGTGGAAGCTCAGCACGGCGTAACCCGCTACCTGGGCGCCCTTCGATAATATCCAGGCGCGTCCGAGCCTATCGTCCTGGAGCAGGACGCCGAGTGCGGCCCGTACCTCTTCCTGGGCGAACGGGATATGGTCGAACGCGTAATAGCGCTGGACCAGCTGCACCAAGGTGTCGCGGTCGCCGATCACAGCCGGCTTGAAACGCAAATCCTTGTCCATAGTGTCTCCAGGGTGGGACGGTGAGGCCGCTTTCGGGCAAGCTGCTTCAGTGGTGCCGATCTAAGGCCCAGGCCACGTGCTCGCGCACCAGGCCGGATGGATGAGAGACCCGGGTCCGTAGGGCATTTATTACATCCGGCGAGCTGGGGGCATTGCCGAGTGCGACGGCGATGTTCCTGAGCCAGCTCTCGTAGCCCGCGCGCCGGATGGCGCTGCCCTCGGTGCGTCGTAGGAATTCCTCCTCGGTCCAGGCAAAGAGCGCCACCAGCTCCGGGCTATCAAAGTCCTTGCGCGGCCTGAAGTCCTTCTCGGCGCTCGACTGGGCGAACTTGTTCCAGGGACAGAAGAGCTGGCAGTCGTCGCAGCCGAACACCCGGTTGCCGATCGCTCTCCGGAACTCTTCCGGGATCGATCCCTTGTATTCGATGGTGAGGTAGGCGATGCAGCGGCGGGCGTCGAGCTCGTAGGGGGCGACGATGGCACCGGTGGGGCAGACGTCCATGCACGTCCGGCAACTGCCGCAATGGTCCGTGCTCTCGCCGTCTACGGGCAGGGGCAGGTCTGTATAGAGCTCCCCCAGGAAGAACCAGGAGCCCGCGTCCTTATTGATGAGGTTGGTGTGCTTGCCGATCCAGCCGAGGCCTCCGTTCCGGGCCAGCGCCTTCTCCAGTACCGGCGCACTGTCGGTGAAAGCCCGGTAGCCGAAGGGGCCGGTCTCCGTTTCGATGCGTTCGGCCAATTTTTGCAGCCGTCCCCGCAGCACCTTGTGGTAGTCACGACCGAGCGCGTAGCGGGCGATATACCCACGCTCTTTCTCTTCCAATAACTGCTTCGCATCGGCCGCACCCTCCGGCCAGTAGTCCATGCGCGCGGAGATCACCCGTAGCGTACCGGGCACGAGCTCCTCGGGCCGGCTGCGGCGGGTGCTGTGGCGCTCCATGTACTCCATCTCGCCGTGACGTTCGGCCTTCAGCCAGTGGAGCAGGCGCTCCTCGTCCCGGGCCAGGCCCACGCCGGCGATGCCGAGTTGCTGGAAACCGAGCTCGCGCCCCCATTCCTTGATGCGGGCGGCGAGCGCCGGGAAGTCGGGTTTTGCTGTCATAAGCCTATATATAATGCACGCATGTCAGCCTTGCCCGAAGAGCTTTATACGGCGAGCCAGTTGCATGAGCTCGAGCGCCGCGCCATCGAGAGTGCGCGGCTGACGGCGCTGGAACTCATGCAGCGGGCGGGCGTGACCGCCTGGGAGCAGCTCAAGCTCCAATGGCCGGGAGCTGCTCACGTCGTGGTGTTTTGCGGCGGCGGCAACAACGCGGGTGACGGTTACGCGCTCGCCGCCCTAGCCCTGGCGGACAAGCGGCAGGTGACGCTCTACACCTTGGGCGAGAGCATGCGCCTGCCCGCAGCGGCAGCGGAGATGCGCGGTCGTTTCCTCAAGTCAGGGGGTGAGGAAAAGGTTTTTACGGATAACGTTGCCGAGGCAGATGTGCTGGTAGATGCGCTGCTTGGCATCGGCCTCGATCGACCCCTGGAAGGTCGCTGGCTCGAAGCGGTGCGCGTGATGAACGCCAGCGGCAAGCCGGTCCTCGCCCTGGATATCCCCACGGGCTTGCACGCGGATACGGGTGCAGTCCTCGGTGCCGTCGTGCAGGCTGCATCCACCGTCAGCTTCATCGGCTTGAAGGCGGGCCTGTTCACCGGCACGGGACCGGAATGCGCCGGCCTTTTGCGTTTCAGCGACCTCGGCATGCCGGCCTCGGTCTACGCGGGCATCGAGCCCTGGGCCCGGCGTATGCGCCAGAGCGCGCAGCGCGAGATGCTGCTGCCACGACGGCGGCGTGACGCCCACAAGGGTGACTTCGGCCACCTGCTCATCGTCGGCGGCGACTTGGGCATGGGTGGCGCCGTCCGGCTCGCGGCCGAAGCGGCGCTCCGATCCGGCGCCGGCCTCGTGAGCGTGGCGACCCGCGATGCGCACGCGGCAGGCCTGCTTGCCGGTCTGCCGGAGGCCATGACCTATGGCGCCGAATCACCCCAGACCCTCACGCCGCTCTTGGCCAAGGCGAGCGTAGTGGCCATCGGCCCTGGTTTGGGGCGAGGTGCCTGGGGCAAGAAGCTCCTGGCTAAGGTGCTCGCGTCCAAACTGCCGCTGGTAATGGATGCGGACGCCCTCAACCTCCTTGCCGCCCAACCCGTGAAGCATGGCCGCTGGGTACTCACGCCACACCCCGGCGAGGCGGGGCGCCTCCTCGGTTCGACCGCGCTGAAGGTACAACAAGACCGCTATCTTGCAGTGGCGAAGCTCGCCGCGAAGTACAAGGCTGTGGTGGTGCTCAAGGGTGCGGGCAGTCTCGTGGCGGAGCCCGGCGGGACCACCAGCGTCTGCACCGCCGGCAATCCCGGCATGGCGGCAGCGGGCATGGGGGACGTGCTGACAGGTGTCATCGCGGCCTTTCTGGCCCAGGGCATGGAGCCCGGCGACGCGGCCCGCAACGGCGTCTACCTGCACGCCCTCGCGGGTGACCTGGCGGCCCGTCAAGGAGAACGGGGTCTCATGGCCCGAGACCTGATACAGGCCCTGCGACAGGTGGTGAATTTCTGATGCTGGCGAATCTCAAGGATTCAGCTGCCACTGAGAGCGCGGGAGCGGCGCTCGCCGAGGTTCTGCCTGAGGCCGATATGGTGATCTATCTCCGCGGGGAACTCGGTGCGGGTAAGACGACGCTGGTGCGGGGCGTGCTGAGGGCGCTCGGCCATCGCGGACGGGTGCCCAGCCCCAGCTACACCCTGGTAGAACCCTACGAGCTTCCGGGCAGGTCGTTGCAGCACCTGGATCTCTATCGTATCGGCGACCCCGGTGAGCTCTCTTTCCTGGGGGTCCGGGATCTATCGGGGACCCTCTTCGTCGAATGGCCTGAGCGGGGCGAGGGGCGGCTGCCGGCGGCGGACCTCATCTGCAGGCTCAGTCTGGAGGGAGGCGGCCGGCGGCTGGAAGCCGAAGCCGGAAGTCCCAGGGGCGAGGAACTCAAGCACAAGTGGTCGCAGCGCTTACAGACACAAGGGATTGTGGGTCTGTAACGAATCCTTAGGCATGACTCTAAGTTAATCTCGTATCTCATTCAATTCAGTAAGAAAATACTTGAAAAGCCCCGGCGATGGGTTATATTTTCACCCATTACCGGGGCTCACGGTGGCGGGGAGGACGAACAGGTGAAGGCGATTGTGATCGTCACGGCGGTGTTGCTGTCCATGCCCACGCTGGGCAGGGCAGCGCCCGTGGCATCGCCGATCCAAGTTGCCGGCGTGCAGTTGAATTCCACGCCGCAGCGCACCGAGCTCGTGCTGCCCTTGTCCGCCGCCGCCGAGCACAGCCTCTTCAGTCTCACCCGGCCTGATCGCATCGTCATCGACGTGGAGCATGCGACCCTCACCGGCACGCTGCCCACGGGCCTCGGTGTGGTGAGCGGGCTCAGGAGCGGCATGCACGATGACAACCTGCGTATCGTGCTGGATCTCTCCGCCCGTGCCACACCCCGCAGCTTCCTGCGGACCGACGCCGGTGGCCCCGCCATCGTGGTGGACCTCTATCCTGCCGGAGCGCCTGCCGCTACGGGCACGGTGACTGCGCCCGTCGCTGTGGTGCCCGCCGCTGCGGTAGCGAGCGCGACGAGCTTGCCCCCATCCGCTCCGCTACACGGGCGCGACATCGTGGTGGCCGTCGACGCTGGACACGGCGGCAAGGACCCCGGCGCCCATGGACCCCACGGCGCCCTGGAGAAGAACGTCACTCTGGCCGTGGCGCGCAAGCTTGCGGCCTACATCAACCAGCAACCCGGCATGAAGGCCGTGCTGACTCGTGACAGCGACGTATATGTAGGCCTCTTTGACCGTTTCGAGAAATCTCGCAAAGGCAATGCGGACATGTTCGTGTCCATCCACTGCGACGCGTCCCGCGACCGCAGCGCCGATGGAGCCACGGTCTACGTGCTCTCGGAACATGGTGCCACCACTGAGCACGCTAAGTTCCTGGAGAGACAGGAGAACGATTCCGACCTCGTGGGTGGTGTGCGCATCGCGGGCCTCCCCCCGCAGATTAAATCCGTGGTGGTGGATATGTCCCAGTCCGCCGTCATGGACATGAGCTTCGATGCCGGTACGAGCGTGGCGAAGCAGCTGGCAGCCATCGGCGCCATGCACCGGGAGAGCGTGCAGCAGGCGGGCTTCATGGTGCTGAAGGCGCCTGACGTGCCCTCCATGCTCGTCGAGACCAACTACATCACCAACCCCCAGGCGGCGAAACTGCTCACGAGTTCCGACTATCAGCAACGCCTGGCCCAGGCCATCTTCGATGGGGTCAACGGTTACTTCGTCCGCTATCCTCCGCCGGGCACCCAACTGGCCCTGCTCAAGGACCGTCAGGAAATCCGTACCCCCACCGTAGAAACCGCGCCCGGTGCCAATGGTTACGCGGCAGTCACCGCTCATCGCCGCCAGCCTTAATACGTTCACGGCTGCTTTCTAGCCACCCGACAAGCCGTTAAGCTAGACCGTCCTCCGAACGGCCTGGCCCATGCCCATCCGCGAACTGCCCGTCCAACTCGTGAACCAGATCGCTGCCGGCGAAGTGGTGGAACGGCCCGCATCCGTGGCGAAGGAACTCCTGGAGAATGCACTCGACGCAGGTGCCAGACGCGTGGAGCTCGAGGTGGAAGGCGGTGGCGTACGGCTGCTGCGTCTGCGGGACGACGGTTCCGGTATCCCCAAGGCGGAACTGCCCCTGGCGCTGGCGCGCCATGCCACCAGCAAGATCGCGAGCCTCGAGGACCTGGAGCGGGTCGCCACTCTCGGCTTCCGGGGCGAGGCCCTGCCGAGCATCGGCGCCGTGGCCCGCTTGAGCCTCGTATCCCGCACGGCGGGAGAGGAGCACGGTTGGCGTATCGAAGGGGATGGTCAGGGTCATTACGCGGCGCCTGTCCCTGCGCCCCGCGAGCCGGGTACCACCGTGGAGGTGCGAGACCTCTTTTTCAACACTCCGGCGCGCCGCAAGTTCCTGAAGACCGAGGCTACGGAGTTCGGGCATCTGGATACGGTGGTGCGGCGCATCGCACTCGCCCGTGATGGGCTTGAACTCGTGCTGCGTCACAACGGTCGCGCCGTGCTGCAATTGCAGTCGGCGGCGGACGAGGCGGGGCGTACACGGCGCTTACAGGCCCTGGTGGGTCCCGAGTTCACAGCCCAGAGCCTACACATCGCCCAGGACAGCGGCGGCCTGCGTCTGCACGGCTGGCTCGCGCGCCCGACATACTCCCGGAGCCAGCCGGACCTGCAGTATTTCTACGTGAACGGCCGGGTGGTTCGAGACAAACTCCTATCCCACGCAGTGAAGCTCGGCTTCAGCGATGTGCTCTTCCATGGCCGGCATCCCGCCTATGTGCTGTATCTCGAGCTGGATCCCGCGCGGGTGGACGTGAACGCCCACCCGGCCAAGCAGGAGGTGCGGTTCCGGGACAGCCGCTTGGTTCATGATTTCGTGTTTCGAACCGTGGAGGAAGCCCTGTCGGGCACTACTCCCGGCGCGACGGTCCACTCCGGTGTCACGCAAACGGCGGCCTATCCGACAGCGACGAGATCGTCGCAACACCCCGGCGGCGGGCAGCTGTCCATGCAGGTGGCGGATACGCTCGCCGCCTACGGCGCCCTGCATGAACCAGGCACGGCTCCGACCCCCGGGACGGTTGGGTCTCCTACCGCGGCTGTACCGCCGCTCGGCTATGCCCTGGCGCAGCTGCACGGGATCTACATCCTGGCGGCGGCACCCGACGGCCTGGTGCTCGTGGACATGCATGCAGCTCATGAGCGCATCACCTACGAACGGATGAAGGCGGCATTGGCTGCGGGGCGAGTCGTCTCGCAGCCCTTGCTGGTGCCCCTGAGCGTCGCGGTCAGCCGCCGCGAGGCGGAACTGGCGGAGGGTGCTGGGGAGGCGCTTGCCGCCGGTGGCTTCGTGGTATCGCGGCGCGGGCCCGAGACACTCTCTATCCGTGAGGTACCGGCCTTGCTTGCGGGGGAAGACACGGCGAAGCTCCTGCGGGACCTGCTCGCAGATCTGGCGGAGCAGGGCGAGAGCCGACGCGTCGCGGAATCGCTGGAGCGGGTGTTGGCGAGTTCCGCCTGCCACACTTCACTGCGCGCCCACCGCGAGATGAACTTGGCCGAGATGAATGCGCTTCTGAGGGACATGGAGCGCACACCGCGGGCGGACCAGTGCAACCACGGCCGGCCCACCTGGACGCGTCTCAGTCTTGCTGAACTGGATCGGCTTTTCTTGCGCGGACGCTGAGCCGCGATGTCTTCCACGGAACTCACCCCGGCCATCCTATTGATGGGGCCCACCGCATCAGGCAAGACCGCCCTCGCGGTGGAGCTCGCGCGGCGTTTGAACGGCGGTCTCGTGAGCGTGGACTCCGCCATGATCTACCGGGGCATGGACATCGGTACCGCCAAGCCGGGACCGGACATCCTTGCGATCGCCCCGCACCGGCTGATCGACATCCTGGACCCTTCCGAGAGCTATTCCGCCGCGCGCTTCCGCGACGATGCCCTCGCCGAGATGCGCAAGATCACTTCCGCAGGGCAGGTCCCGGTGCTGGTGGGCGGCACCATGCTCTATTTC
>DATIEQ010000226.1:0-3025 GCA_035455665.1 Gammaproteobacteria bacterium
GAGCCGCACACCGGCGTCGCCCAGTTCCTGCGTCGTGAACAAGGGCGTCTTGCCGAACTCGGTGATGTTGGCGAGCACCGGCACCTTCACGCTCTTGGTGAACTGCCGGTATTCGTCGAGGGTCGTCAGGGCCTCGGCGAAGATCATGTCCGCGCCCGCCTCCACGTATCTCTGCGCGCGGTCGAGAGCCGCCTGCTGGCCTTCCACCGCGTGGGCGTCGGTGCGGGCCATGATCACGAACTTGGGATCGCTGCGGCCGTCCACGGCGGACTTGATGCGATCGACCATCTCGGCGGCGTCCACCAGCTCCTTGCCGGGGCGGTGCCCGCAGCGCTTCGTCGCCACCTGGTCCTCGATGTGCAGCCCGGCGGCGCCGGCGCGGATCATCTCCGCGACGCTGCGCCCGATGTTGAAGGCCCCGCCCCAACCCGTGTCCGCGTCCACCAAGAGCGGCAGCGCCGTGGCGCCGCAGATGCGGCGGATGTCCTCGCAGACGTCGTTCAGGGAGGTCATGCCGAGATCCGGCAGGCCGAAGGAAGCGTTCGCGACGCCTGCGCCGGAGAGATACAGCGCCTTGAAGCCGGCGCGTTCCGCCAGGAGCGCCGCGTAGGCGTTCACGGCGCCCGCCACCTGCAGGGGGCGTTCGGCATCGAGCGCGGACCAGAGCCGCGCGCCGGCGGAGGCTAGAGCCATGGGGCGTCCTTCAAGGATTCCGGCCGGGCCGGAGCATTGGGAGCCGCTTATTTTACCGGTTTTGTCCGGCCCGCGGCCAACGGCGGCGTTCGAGCTTCAGCCTTCCATCTCATGGGTGTGGATGCCGCACTCCTGGTCCTGGCGCGGGCCCTTGCTGGGATCGTAGTAGTCCTCGTTCATGGGCAGCCTGTGAGCGAGGCACCAGTCGATGGCCTGCATGCGGGTCCAGTCGAGCGTAGGGTAGACGGCGAGGATGCCGCCGCGCATACGCGCGAACGGGAAGCTACGGCGCTCGATGCTCTCCTCGCGCATCACGCCCGAGAGCCAGGCCTTCGGCGCCTCGGCCCTGAGCGCCGCTTGGAGCGGCTCGAACTTCACTACCCGGGTGAAGTGCGCGAACTCGGGCGTTCCTTCCGTCGGCACCTGCAGGTACGGAGCCGCGTAGACCTTGATGTTCAAGCGCAGCGTTCGCGTGTAGACATCCATGAGCTCGCGGGTGCGCTGCGTCTCGTGACCGTGGACGATGGTGACGATGCGCATCTGCGGCAACATGTCGGTCACGAGCTTGAGCATCACCCCGGCAGTGGGGCCGAAGCTGGTGGTGAGGATGACGTCATCGCCATACAGCTCCACCACGCGGCGAACGCGACCGGCCGCATCCAACGCAGCGAGCTCGCTGTGCAGCCGCTTGCTGTCCGGTGGCCAGACGCCGCGTGTCTCAACCACCGCGGCCGCCGACGTCCACTACGATGCGGCCCTGATGGCGGCCATCGAGCACCTTGGGGAAGACTTGGGGTAGCTGGTCGAAGGCCACGGTCTCGGCGCCGATGAGCGCGAGCTTGGGAGGCTTGAGGTCCGTGGCGATGCGCCCCCACACCTGCAGACGCAGCTTGCGAGGCGTCGCCATGGAATTGATGCCGAGCAGGTTCACGCCCCTGAGGATGAAGGGCATCACGGTGGTATGCAGCTCGTGGCTGCCGGCGAGCCCGATGGAGGCGATGTTACCCCACCAGTCGGTGGTGCGCGTGAGCCAGGCGAGCATGTCGCCGCCCACGTTGTCGATGGCGCCCTGCCATTGGGCGCGCTCCAGCGGGCGTGAGCCGTAATCGATCTCGCTGCGCAGCAGGATGCCGCTCGCGCCGAGCTGCTTGAGATACTCCTGGGAGCCGGGCTTGCCGGTGACCGCCACCACCTCGTAGCCGCGCTTCGCCAGCATGTTCACCGCGACGCTGCCGACGCCGCCCGTCGCGCCGGTGACCACCACCGGCCCGCCCTTGGGATGGGTGCCGTTGTGCTCCATGCGATGGATGGCGAGCGCCGCGGTGAAGCCCGCGGTGCCGATGCGCATCGCGTTCTCGAGCGTGAAACCCTTCGGAAGCGGGATCACCCACTCGCCCTTCACCCGCGCGTATTCCGCGTAGCCGCCGTCGTGGTCCTCGCCCAGGCCGCAGCCCGTGACCAGCACTTTGTCGCCCTTCTTGTTGCGGCGGTCGCTGGAGGACGCCACCGTGCCCGCTACGTCGATGCCGCCGACGAGCGGGAAGCGGCGCAGGATCTTGCCGCGGCCGGTGGCGGCGAGGGCGTCCTTGTAGTTGACGCTCGAGTAGCGGGTCTTGATGACCACCTCGCCGGGCGCCAGGTCGTCGAGGCTGACCTGCTCGAAGCGCGCGACGACCTTCTTCTCGATCTCGTGGATGCGGAAGGCGGTGAATTTATCCATGCGTATCCCGGCTCGATTGAAACGGCGTGCCATTCTAACGCCGCCGGGCCGCTGCAAAAAGAAACCCCGGGATCACCCCGGGGTTTCTTTCAGGCGCATCAGCCGCCTGTTTAGAAGTTATAGCGTGCGCCTATCATGAAGGTGTCGAAATCCGAATTGTTCTGGTAGCTCGCGAACAGCTGCCAGAACTTATCGATCGCGTACAGGCCCCGCACGCCGATCGTGTTCTCCGTGTTGCTGTTCACGTCGGTATGGCTCACGAGTCCGTCCAGTTCGAACTTGGGCGCCAGGGCGAAGCGCAGCCCCGCGTTCGCTCCCCAGCCGGTCTTGGTGGTATTGGCGGCGAGGTCGCTGCTCAGGAATTCCCCCTCGATGAACAGGTCCACGTTGTCTGCCAGGGAGGTATTCCAGCCCGCGCCCACGTCGAAGGCGTTCTCACCGGAGACGTGCGTGGCACCCGCGAAGGCATGCCAGCTCGGGTCCAAGGCGTAGGAGCCGTCCACGGTCACGCCGTTCAGGCTCGAGCCGTTGCCCGCGGGATTGACGCTGGTGTAGGCACCGTCCACGTAGCTGTAGACGAACTTGGGGGCTTCATCCGCGGCGCTGGCGGCC
>DATIEQ010000227.1:0-4030 GCA_035455665.1 Gammaproteobacteria bacterium
AAATCGAACGTCAATATGTGGTGCCGAACGTGAGCCACAGGTGTGGGCCACGGTCGCCCGGATGCGTGCCCGGTTTGATGAGAGCCTGCGGATCGTCGCTCGGACGGTAACCGCCCACAGCCCAGGCCGCCTGCAGGCGCAGGTTCCAGCCGCGGGCCACCGGGTTCAGGAGCAACTCCGTACCCAGGCTCGTGAGCGTCTTGCTCTCCGCCGCCTGCAGTGAGCGTGCCTTTGCCCAAGCCTTGGCGCTGTCGCCGAAGAATCCCCAGGCCAGCGAATAGGTGGGGCTCACCGGGAACTGCCGCTGCAGCTCCGCCGAAACCGACAAGGCGCGATCGCCACGTACTTCCGCCGACTGGTAGCCGCGCACGCTGCCCGGTCCGCCGAAGGAGAACTCGTCAGTATCGACGAGCGCATCCGGCGAATAGTAGAGGCCGCCCAGACCGATGAAACTCCAGTAGTCGCTGATCGCCTTCACTCCGCTGAAATCCACTTCCAGGCGGGCCTTCTCGGCATTGTTCTTAGTGCCGTCGTTGCTCTTGCCGTTGGTGGTGAAGCTCGTGCTCAGGGTGTAGTAGCTCTGATCCTCGAATACCTTGTTCTTGAAGGTCGTGATCTGCAGCAGTGTTATGTTGGTGGGTACGGACGACAATGGGCCTGTAGAGTTCTTGCTGGTGTTGTGGGTGATGCCGAAACCCCAATACAGGCTATCCGCCCGTGTCCGCTGCGATGGAAATTGATACACAAGCGAGCCATTCTGGGTACTGCCGCTGAACGGCGTGCTACTGGACCCGACATCTATGTTTCCATGATATTCGGCACGATTGAATCCCGCAGTCAGAGTCCCGTCCATCCCCACCGGCAGGCCGTAGGAGAGCTTCCCGAAGTTGAGCAGGTTGCCTTCCGAGTGCGTGATGCCCGCGCCCAGCTGGTCGCCGCTGCCCGTCAGGCTGTTGATGGTGAGGTCCGCATTCACGCGCCAGCGGCCGATGGCCTTGCGGCCGTAGTCGTCCACCGAGACGTCGCCGCTCGCGGCCTGCTCGTCCACGTTGAACAGGAGATCGGAGGTGCCGAAGGTGGTGCCGGGGCTCAAGACCGCCCGCGCCTGTACGCCCGGCAGGTCGTTCATGAGCAGCACCGCCTGCTCGGCGTCCGCGTCGCGGTATACGCCGCCTACTTCGATGCCGGCGGCACGCTTCTTCAGCACCGTGTCGCGGGTGCGGGTGTTGCCCTGGATGTTGACGCTGTTGACGCGGCCCTCGATCACCTCGAAGCGGATCGCGCCGCCCGAGAGCGTCTGTGCCGGGAGCGAGACGTAGGCGAGGCCATAGCCCTTGCCACGGTAGTAGCGGGTGAGCACGTCCGCGACTTCATAGAGCTGCGCCAGGGTAAGGGATTGACCGACGTAGCTCGCCACCTGGGCTTGCAGCTCGGCCTCGGGGATGACGCTGTTGCCGACGATGTCGAAGCTCGCCACCTTGACGGCGGTGCCGCCGGGCGCGACGCCGGCGGGATTCGCGTAGGGGCCGCTGCCGATGGCCGGCGCCGTGGTCTTGGGAGCGGCGGGCTTGGTGGGTAGCGTGGATTGGACCTGTCCTGGCGTGGGGGCCGGGGGCACGACGGCGACGGGCGCGGCGGCGGCGGAGACAGAGACCAGGCAGGCCGCCCCGGCGGCGGCGAAACTCAGGACGCTTCCCTTCACAACCCCACCCCCGTGCGCGTTGAGACGGCATGCCGTGCGCTCCGGTGCCTGGCGAGAGGCCAGAAACCCGTAACGAGCGGCATATATGCAGTATTTAGCCTACTCTACTGGAAAACGTCACGGGCTCGATGCATTTTGACAATAGCTGTGAAGCCCGTCACATTGCGGCCCCGGCTGTTCCGGCCGGCCGCTGCCGCAGGTAGAATTCGCCTTCCCCGCCGCGGTACCCGCCCGCCGCCGGCGTCAATATAAAGAGCAGACGAAACAATGGGTTCCAAGCGCAATGCCTTCTACGCCCAGTCCGGGGGCGTGACCGCGGTCATCAATGCCTCCGCCTGCGGCGTCATCGAGACGGCGCGCAAGCACAAGACTCGTATCGGCAAGGTCTACGCGGGCCGCAACGGCATCATCGGCGCCCTCACGGAAGACCTGATCGACACCGGCAAGGAACCCGCCGCCGCGATCCGTGCCCTCAAACACACGCCGGGCGGCGCCTTCGGCTCCTGCCGCTACAAGCTCAAGGGACTCGAGGAGAACCGCGCCCAGTACGAGCGTCTCATCGAGGTCTTCAGGGCCCACGACATCGGTTACTTCTTCTACAACGGTGGCGGCGACTCGGCGGACACCTGCCTCAAGGTCTCGCAGCTCTCGGAGAGACTGGGTTATCCCGTGCAGGCCATCCACGTGCCGAAGACCGTGGACAACGACCTGCCGGTGACCGATTGCTGCCCGGGCTTCGGTTCCGTGGCGAAATACGTCGCGGTCTCCACCAAGGAGTGCGCCCTGGACGTGGCTTCCATGGCCAAGACCTCCACCAAGATCTTCATCCTCGAGGTCATGGGCCGGCACGCAGGCTGGATCGCCGCGGCCGGCGGCCTCGCGGCCGAGAAAGCCGGCGATGCGCCCCACCTCATCCTGTTCCCCGAGATCCCCTTCGATCAGCCGGCCTTCCTGGCACGAGTGAAAGACAGCGTGGAACGCCACGGCTACTGCGTGGTGGTCGCCTCCGAGGGCGTGCGCCACCCGGACGGCAAGTTCCTGGCCGAAGCCGGCACCAAGGACGCGTTCGGCCACGCGCAGCTGGGCGGCGTGGCGCCCAGCCTCGCCGCGCTCGTCAAATCCGAGCTCAAGTACAAGTACCACTGGGCGCTCGCCGACTACCTGCAGCGCGCCGCCCGCCACGTGGCGAGCAAGGTGGACGTGGAGCAGTCCTACGCGGTCGGCAAGGCCGCGGTGGAGCTGGCGCTCAAGGGCCACAACGCCGTCATGCCCACCATCGTGCGCAAGTCGGATAAGCCTTATCGCTGGAGCATCGGCACGGCGAAACTCGTGGACGTGGCGAACCACGAGAAGTTCATGCCGCGCCACTTCATCACTCCGGACGGCTTCGGCATCACTGCTGCCGCCCGCCGCTATCTCGCCCCGCTCATCCAGGGCGAGGACTATCCGCCTTATAAAGATGGCGTGCCTCGTTACGTCGCGCTCAAGAACGTCCCGGTGCGCAAGAAGCTGGCCGCCGGTTTCCAGTTATGACTCTAGTCTCCAAACCCTGTCACCTATAAAGTTGAGGGAGTTCCGATGTTCCAAAACTATATGTTCGTCGCTCTGGGCTGTGCGGCCCTGGCGATCGTCTACGGCATCTTCTCGGTGCGTTGGGTGCTCGGCCGTCCGGCCGGCAACGCGCGCATGCAGGAGATCGCCGCCGCCATCCAGGAAGGCGCCCGCGCCTACCTGAACCGCCAGTACACCACCATCGCCGCGGTCGGCGCGGTGCTGTTCCTGGTCATCGGCTTCACGCTCAACTGGTACACGGCCGTGGGCTTCGCCGTCGGCGCGATCCTCTCCGGCGCCACCGGCTACATCGGCATGAACATCTCGGTGCGTGCCAACGTGCGCACCGCGGAAGCCGCCCGCAACGGCATCAACGCGGCGTTGCAGGTCGCCTTCCGCGGCGGCGCCATCACCGGCATGCTGGTGGTGGGCTTGGGGCTCCTGGGCGTCGCCGGTTACTACCTGGTGGCGAGCCGCGTGAGCGGCAGCACCGAGACCGCGCTGCACGCGCTGGTGGGCCTCGCCTTCGGCGGCTCCCTCATCTCCATCTTCGCGCGCTTGGGCGGTGGCATCTTCACCAAGGGCGCCGACGTGGGCGCCGACCTCGTGGGCAAGGTGGAAGCCGGCATCCCCGAAGACGACCCGCGCAACCCGGCGGTCATCGCCGACAACGTGGGCGACAACGTGGGTGACTGCGCCGGCATGGCGGCGGATCTCTTTGAAACGTATGCCGTCACCGTAGTCGCCACCATGGTGCTGGGCGGCCTCCTGGCCGCG
>DATIEQ010000228.1:0-12792 GCA_035455665.1 Gammaproteobacteria bacterium
CGGCAGACGTAGAGCTCGGCCCCGCACTTCAGACAGACCGACTGGCGCGACAAAGGTTGCGGCACCTCCTTCAGGGAGGCACCACATTTCCAACACACTAATTGCTGGGAAGTCATCTCAGAAGCGTGACGAGCGAAGGCAGGACAAGGCGCGCGGCGGCGAGGAACCGGAGTGTACTCCGACAGTACATGAGGATTCCGAGCCGACGCGCAACGAAGTCATGCCGAGCGCAGTAGCTTCTGAGATGACTTCACGCCCAGGCGGCGTTGGAGTCGGTAGGCGAGTGGAAGTAGTCGCTCTCTTCGGAGAACTGCTTCACGAACTTGGCGAGCTCCGCCTGGCGCAGGGCGGCGGTGGACACCGGCGCGCAGTCCTCGCACATGGGCTCCTCGCAGGGCTGGCGGGAATAGAGCCAGTAATGCACCGCGCCGGCCAAGAGGCCGTCGGCGATGTCCCAGATGTCCGCGTCCGGATGCTCGTCGGCGAGCTGGTTGGCGAGCTCCACCACCTGGCGGGCGACGTCGTCGAAGGGCGAAAGGTCGGGGGTCTCGATCATGGTGGCGGGTCCGTGCGCGTGGGGAGACGTATTTTAGCAGACCCCTGTCGCGGGCCTGCGCCGCGCTCTGCACGCCCGCCCGGGCGCCTCCAGGTGTTACGATGTGGTTTTCCACACCCGAGATGCAGGCACTGCATGGCGAACGAACGCGACGAGCTGAAACTTGAACTGGATGCGGGGAACCTCTACCGCGAGGAAGTGTTCACGGACCAGAAGGTGGGCACGCTGCGCCAGCTCACGCCGGTGAAGCCGGACGGTTCCACGGACGCGGCGCGGCCGCTGCTGTTCGTGGGCGAGACGAGCCTGCTCACCCCGGCCGGCACCCTGCCGATCCATTTCCGGCTCGAGGCGGCGACGCTCGCCGAAGCCGTGGCGCAGTTCTCCGCCACCGCCAACAAAGCGGTGCAGGAGACCCTCGAGCAGTTGCGGGAGCTGCGCCGCCAGGCGGCCTCCTCCATCGTGGTGCCGGACATGGGCAAGGGCGGACTCGGCGGTCTGGGCGGCGGCGGCGGCAAGATACAGATGCCTTGAGCGCCCGCGGCGGTCATGCCGCGGTCACTGAAAAGGGTGTATTTTTGAACGAGGCGTCGTGCGGGAGCGGCGCGGGGGAACGCGATGCTGGTCAACTGCGCCGTCTACCAGGAAGGCAAGAAGCTCACCGACATCCCGAAGGCGGACATCAGCGTCTACGTCAAACGCGACGACTGTTTCGTGTGGGTGGCCCTGCGCGATGCGGATGCGGCCGAGCTCGCCGAGATGAGGACCGAGTTCGGCCTGCATGAGCTCGCGGTGGAGGACGCCCTGGTGGGCCACCAGCGTCCCAAGCTCGAGGAATACGGCGAGTCGCTGTTCACCGTCCTGAAGACCGTCGAACTCTCGGGTAACGAGTTGCACGAGGGCGAGCTCGACATCTTCGTCGGCCCCAACTACGTGCTCTCCTCCCGCAGCCACACCGAGAAGGGCTTCATGGAGGTGCGTGCGCGTTGCGAGCGGGAACCGCACCTGCTGAAGCACGGTTCAGGTTACGTGCTCTACGCGCTCATGGACGCCGCGGTGGACCGTTACTTCCCGGTACTCGACGTGCTCGAATCCGAGCTGGAAGCCCTCGAGGAGCGCATCTTCGCCGGCGCCTCGGCGCGGGCCAACATCGAGGAGCTCTACGGCCTCAAGCAGAAGCTCGCCACCCTGAAGCACGCCACCGGCCCATTGGTGGAGGCGGTCGGCAAGCTCTACGGCGGACGCGTACCCATGGTGTGCACCGGCATGGGCGAGTACTTCCGCGACATCTACGACCACCTGGTGCGCCTCAACCAGAGCATCGACACCGCCAAGGACACCATCGTCACCGCCATCTCGGTGAACCTCAGCATGATCGCGCTGCAGGAGAACGAGACCACCAAGAAGCTCGCCGGCTACGCGGCCCTGATCGCCGTACCGACGCTCATCGTCGGCGTCTACGGCATGAACTTCGAGGACATGCCCGAACTCAAGTGGAAGTTCGGCTACCCGCTCGCGCTCGCCCTGATGGCGGGCATCGACTTCTACCTCTTCTACCGCTTCCGCAGGGCGAACTGGCTCTAGCCCTGCACCCATCGACCGGAGACACCATGAACTACGTCTACCTCGTCACCCTCCTCATGCTCGCAGAGTACATGCTCATCGGCTACGGCGTGAGCCGGGCGCGGACCCGCTACGGAGTGAAGGCGCCGGCGGTGACCGGCGACCCCCAGTTCGAGCGCTGGTTCCGGGCCCAGCAGAACACGGTGGAGCAGCTCATCGCCGTGATCCCGGCCCTGTGGATCTTCGGGCTGACGCTCGACCCTCGGTGGGCGGCGGCACTGGGTGCCGTGTTCATCGTCAGCCGGGCGTTCTATGTATACGGCTACGTCCAGACCGGCGGCGGCCGCCACTACGGCTACGTGGTCGGCGCGTGGGTCACGGGCGCCTTGCTCTTCGGTGCGCTCTGGGGCGTGCTCAAAGCGCTGTGGTGAATCCCGTCAGTTGCGCAGGTCCCACTGGATTTTCAGGATGACCTCGTTGCCCTGGCTCACGATCGGCTGCCCCAGGCCCGTGTTCTCCGTCACCAGCCCCCGGTTCCATACCACATAGATGTTGCTCGCCTGGTCCACGATCCAACGCAGCCGCAGGTTGAAACTCACGCCTGGGACCTCGTTCGAATACTGCGCGAGCGCAGATACATAGAGGTCCGGCGTGAACGAATAGGTGCCCCCGAGCGTGGACAGGCGCGTGACGAAGTCGCCCTGCGGCAGGTAACCGAAGAACAACTCATGGGTCGCGTTCAGTTGTAGATCCCCGGAAGGCAGGTTCCAGTTCACTTGCAGGAATGGATGCTGTTGGGTGCCGGAGTAGTACGCACCCCAGGTGTCCGTCAAGCTGACCACCAGCGATTGCGAGCGCGGCGACGTGAAACCAAATTGGCGTTGACGCCAGGTGTAACGGCCCGCGGGGATGGTGACGCCGTTCGCCACCGTGAAGGGCTGGGGCGGAGCGTCGAAGTTGTAGATGTACTGGGAATTCCAGTTCCATCCGCCTAGGGTCGTCAGGGAAGGTGCGAAGTCCCACATCAGGGTCTGCTTGCCGCCGTCGTTCGGGCCATAACCGTCGTAGTTCACGAAACTCCCGTCGATGAAGAACTGACTCACCCAGCCGAAGGCGCCGTCCGATGCCGGCCGCGGCTTGTAGGTGACTTCGGCAAAATTCCGCCGTATGCCGCTCCGGGGCAGGAACCCGAGCCCGGGATCGAGGCCGTCGCCGAAGTTATAGGACTGCCAATAGGCGTACCAAAGGTCGTTTGGATACAAGAACCCCGCGCCATAACCGTTCGGGCTGCCGGCCGGCACGTCACCGCCTGAATGCACGGCCCAGGCGAACAGGTGCAGGTTCTTGTCACCGTCGAAGGTCGAGGTCTTCCAGACTGCATCCGCGCCGATGAAGGTGTTGTCGCCGCTGCCCGTCGGAGTGCCGTGGGTTGCGATGGCGCCCAATTGCAGGTTGGGATCGAGGTTGTAGGTGCCGCGACCGGCAAATAGGTTGCTGGCGTTGGATACGGCTGACCCGCCCATCTGCGTATCCAACAGGGCAAGCGAACCCTGTTCCGACTGGCCTATCAGCTTGACTCCCTCATCGAGCGGCACCTGCTCGCCGTCGACCAGGCCGATCTGGCGCGAATAGAAGGGGATCAAGTTGGTGCCCATGTTGTCGCCGAAACTGAACAGGTTCGAGCCCTGTTGGAAGAACTGGCGTTTCTCCGGAAAGAAGAGCGGGAAACGGCCGGTATTGATCTGCTGCTGGTCGGCGTCGGCCTCCGCGAAATCCGTGTGATAGGTCAGGAGCCCTGCCAGGGACGGGTCGAAGTCGTATTTGAGATCGAATCCCGCCTTGCTGGTATCGCCGCTGTCGGTCTGCTGCCTGGCGATCCCATAGGGCTGGAAGTCGAACCCCTTGCCCTGCTCCATGCCTTGCAAGCCGGTCAGCGAACCTTCCCGATTCGGATTGAGCACCGAGGAATCGAGCGAGATACCCGACCACGCAAGCGTGAGCAGGTCCCGGGGCACATAGCGACTGACGTTAAAGCCCCAATCGGCGCCACCGGAGGCGAATTGCAGACTGCGCGTATCGATGGCGAGCTCCGCCGTCCAGCCACCGGGGTTGCGACGGACCACCGCCTGCCAGATGCCGTCCCAGTTGTAGTCGACGCCATTGCTGAATGAGACATCCGGAGTCGGCGCGATCAGGCCATCGGCCATGGCGCCTGCCGCGTTGACCTGGAACACGTAGGCTACGCGACGCGTGCCGAAGGTATCGAACACGAGGGTCACCCCGTCGTCGTTGCTCTGATCCGCATCGCGTACCAGCGTATGGGTCGCCACGCGGGACGGGTCGGGATCCTCGGCGACGATGGCGACGTAGAGGAGATAACTGTCGCGCAGCAGAAGCACGCGCGTGTGATAAGGCGTCGGCCCGCCAGGATGAGGGCTCTGCTGGCTCAAGTCGTCGATCCGGCCTGCCTGCTGCCACACCGGCTCGTCGGGGACCCCGTCCAGGACCAGGTTCCCGGCAATCCGGGGCGCGCTGATCTGCGGCGTTGTCGTCGGCGCCGTTTCTGCTGCCGCATTGGCGAGCGGAGCCGTGATCAAAAGCAGAAGGCCGAGTAAACAGGGTGTTTTATTCATCGTGCGCGTCACAGCTTGAGTTTCAAGATCACGGGCTGGTAGAGCTCATCCAGCGGCGGGAGATTGCCTTCTGCATCGACGCTGTCGAACTGGGAATTGGCGATGTAGTACAGCGTGTCGTCCACGATCACCCCGGTGGTGGGGTGGGCGAAGAGCGGGTGGTTCTGTTCCAGGACGTCGCAGGCCGCGATCCGCAGGCCGTCCTCGTCGAGCTTGCAGCGGGCGACGCGTTTCAGGTCCGGCTGGATGAACACCAGGCTGTGGCCATGCAAGTACAGGCCGTCGACGCCGCCCAGCTTGAATCCCGCCGGCGGTTCGAGCCGGGTACGCTCACGGGACGCGACGTCGATCACGCTCACGCCCTTGCCCTCCGCCACGTACAGGCGTTTGCCGTCGGGGGTGATGGCGATCCCGTTCGGGTCGCGGAAGTCCGCGTCACCGTTGTAGAAGGAGGCGAAGGTGCCGGTCTTCGCATCGAGCCGCCACACCTGGCCCGCGTCGAACATGTGGGTGACGTAGACGTCCCCGTCCGGGGCCAGTACCAAATCGTTCAGGAAATGCACGACGCCGGGCTCATCCAAGAGGTAGCGCCCCAGGAGCGCCCCCGTGTCCAGGTCGAACTTGAACAGGCCCGCCGCGTTGCCGCTGCCGCGCTTACGGCCCACCAGGTTGTCGCCGTCTGAGCTCGCCACCCACAACACGCGTCGCTCTGCGTCGGCCTTCATGCCGATGACCTGCCACAGGCCATGGATCCGGGCCGACTCGAAATCCCATTCACTGCAGCCGGGACGCACCCCCCGGATCGCACCGTAGCGGGTGCTACCCACCAGGAACACCCCGCGCTTGGGATCGTAGGCCAGGTTCTCCGGCAACCAGTCCTTCTCCTCCAGGGTGAAGGCGATGGTGCTGTGGTTCAGCGCCGGCTCGGCGGGCGCAGTCCGCCCCGCCCCCATCACCAGGGGGCAGAGCAGCATGAGAGCAACGCGGGTCACGATGGGTATCTCCCGATAATCACGCTTGCGGCGTACTATGGGAGCCGGCGGCGTGGTCCGCCTGAAGGATTGCTGAGGATTCCCTGACTAATCGCCGACTTTTCGCTGCACGGCGGCATGCCGGCCCTGTCCCCGGGCATCATGCAGCGAACGGGAGAACCGATGGCACCTAGCAGCAGCGAGGTACTGACCGGCAACGGCACCGCCGAGCACGCTCTGTGCGGCTGGCGGGTGCAGCCCATGCTCAACCGGCTGGTGAAGAGCGGCGCGGAGCTGCGCCTCGAACCCCGCATCATGCAGGTGCTGGTCTGCCTCCTGGCGGCGGACGGCGAACCCGTCACCCGCGATGAGCTCATGCAGCGGGTCTGGGGGCACGAACACGTCACCGAGGATGCGCTCAACCGCACCGTCTCCAAGCTGCGCAAGCTGCTCACCGAGGACATGCGGAGCGACGCCACCATCGAGACCATCCCCAAGACCGGCTACCGCCTGTTGAAAGGCGCGGGCGATGAGTCTCCGTCCGTGCGGGAAAGTGCGGTGAACACCCCGCCGTGGCGCCGCTGGTGGGCAGTCCCCCTCGCCGCCCTGGTGCTGGCGCTCGCCGGGCTCCTCTGGTCGCGTAGCACTCACAAGGAAGAGGACGTGGTGAGCGCCGACGGCAGCGCACGACTCCTGCCGCTCACCACTCTGGAAGGCAAGGAGATCGATCCGACCCTCTCGCCCGACGGCAGCCACGTGGCCTTCGCCTGGCGCGAGCGGGCGGACGGCAAATACCACATCTACGTCCGGCCGATCTCCTCCGAGACCCTCTTGCAGGTGTCCCAAGGCAGCGTGAACGACATGGTGCCCGCCTGGTCGCCGGACGGCGCGCAGATCGCCTTCGTGCGCATCGACGACAGGCAATGCGAGGTGCTGAGCGTCTCGCCCGTGGGCGGCCCCACGCGTCACCTGGCGGATTGCGATACGGACGAAGGCGATATCCTCGCTTGGTCGCCGGATGGGGCGCTGCTCGCGTTCCGCGCCGCCGGCTCCAAGGGCATCGACTTCCTGAAGCTCGCCGACGGCAGCGTGCGGCATTTCACCGACGTCCCCCCGGACACGCTCATCGACGGGGAGCCCGAGTTCTCGCCGGATGGCGCGCTGCTGGCCTTCGCGCGCTGGCACGCGGCCGGCGTCGCCGACGTGTTCGTGATACCCGTCAAGGGCGGCGAGCCGAAGCGTCTCACCTTCGACAACCTCAAGATGGAAGGCATCAGTTGGGAGCCGGACAGCCGCCACCTCGTCTACTCCTCCAACCGCGCCGGGCCCTTCAGCCTGTGGCGCGTGTCGGTGGATGCGGGCGCCCCGCAGCGGGTACCGGTGTCCGGGCGCTCCGCCTTCTCGCCCATGTTGAGCCGCGATGGGCAGAAGATGGTCTACGAGGAGTGGAATGGTCAGACCGACCTATTCTCCCTGGACACGCACGCCGCCGGCGCCGCGCCGCAGCAGGTCACCTTCGCCACCCGTTGGGACTGGAACCCCGCCGTATCGCCGGACGGCAGACGCCTCGCCTTCGCCTCGGACCGCTCCGGCTCCTCCGAGATCTGGGTGTCGGACCGCGACGGCGGTAACGATCTCAAACTCACCGCCTTCGGCGGGCCTTACACCAGCAGCCCCGCCTGGTCGCCGGACGGCAAGGCCATCGCCTTCGATTCCCCCGCGGTGAACGGCAACTTCGACATCTACGTGGTGAGCGCCGACGGCGGCGCCCCGCGGCGGTTCACCACCGTCCCGGCCGAGGACCGCTTCCCGCACTACTCCGCCGACGGCAAGTGGATCTACTTCTCCTCGCGGCGCAGCAGCGAATGGGAGATCTGGCGCATGCCTGCCCAGGGCGGCCTCGCCGAGCAAGTCACCCAGTCGGGCGCCTATTACAGCCAGCCGGGGCCGGATGGCGCGCTCTACTTCTCGCGCATCACCCACCCCGGCATCTGGCGGCTCGCGGCCGGCGGCGGCGAACCGGTGCTCGTGGTGCCGGAACTCCAGCCCGAGGATTGCAGCAACTGGCGCGTCGCGGCGGACCGCATCTGGTACATCCAGCGGGAAGCCTCCGGCGATACCTTCCTGGCGAGCCACCCCTATGCGGCGGGCGGCCCCGGCACGCGCCTCATCGCGTTGCCACTCACCTACAAATCGGGATTGAGCGTCAGCCCCGACGGGAAGGTGCTGTTCGCCAAGGTGGTGCGGGACGAGTCCGACCTGATGCTGATGGAACGTTAGAGAAATAGAATACCGCCCACCCGGATCTCAAGACAGGGGATGGCGGGCCGGGGAGAGAGGATCCATGTCCACAGACGAGAAGCTCCTGGAGCAGAAGCTCGCCGCACTCGAGGCGGTACGCGCCTGGAGCCCGCGGCTCATCTCCAAGCTTGAAAACACCTTAAGGGGTGCCGACGAGTACGCCCTGTTCCGCGTCAACCCGATCAAGTTCGCCGCCGACAAGGGCGTGGCCGAGGATGAGGCCGTGGACCTGTTCCTGCACGCCGGCAAGCTCGGGCTCTTCGACATGAACTGGGAGTTGCTCTGCCCGGCGTGCGCGCAGATCGTGAGCAGCTTCAGCCGCCTGCGGGCGGTGCATGCCCACTACCACTGCGACCTCTGCCGGGTGAACTTCGAGACCAACCTGGACGATTTCGTGGAGGTGAGCTTCACCGTCAGCCGGGCGGTGCGCGACATCCGCTTCCACCATCCGGAGGAACTGTCCGCGCAGGAGTATTACTTCAACTACGCCCAGAGTCCGGCCGGGTTGTGGATGGACGGCCGCCCCTTCGTGGAGCTGATGGCGCGGAGCGCGGTATTCGTGGACTACCTCGCCCCCGGCGAGACCCGCGAGGTGAACCTTGACCTCAAGGAAGGCTGGGTCCCGGGCTGCGACCACCTGACGAATGCGGGCCTGCTGATCACCATCACCGGCGAGCCCGCTACGGCACCTCAGCAAGCCACCCTCACGCTCAAGGATGGCAACTGCGTGCCCGACGCCGTGACCATCCGCCCGGGAAGACTGAAACTACGGCTCAGCAACGAAAACCCGAAACGCGCTTCCTTGTGCCTGTTCCACGAGGCCGTTGGGTCGCCGGGCAACGCCAGGCTCAGTTTCGCGCCCTTCCTCACCGGCAAGCGGGTGCTCACCACCCAGACCTTCCGCGACCTGTTCCGCACCGAGACCATCCAATCCAGCGGCGGCCTCATGGTCAAGGACCTGGTGTTCGTGTTCACGGACATCAAGGGTTCCACCGAGCTCTACGAGCGCATCGGCGACCTCAAGGCCTTCGCTCTCGTGCAGCAACACTTCGAGACCCTGGCGCGGGTGGTGCGCCGGCATCACGGCGCCATCATCAAGACCATCGGCGATGCGGTCATGGCCACATTCCTGAGTCCGCTGGACGCGGTCAATGCCACCCTCGACATGTACCGGGACATCGCGGTCTTCAACCGCGAACGCGGTGAGCACGGGATCTTCCTCAAGGTGGGCGTGCACCGCGGCTACGCCATCGCCGTCACCTTGAACGACCAGCTCGACTACTTCGGCCAGACCGTCAACATCGCCGCACGAGTGCAGAACCTCGCCAATGCAGACGAGATCTACGTCACCGAGGAGATCTACGGGCATGAAGGCGTACGCCATGCGCTCCAGGCGCTCGAGGTGGAACCTCAGAGCGCCCAGCTGAAGGGAATCAGCAGCAGCCAGCAGGTGTATCGGGTACTGTCCACGCGGGCCTGATGCGCGTCACCGGCGCGGGATGAAGACCCGGCCCGTGGTCTCGAGCCACCAGGTGGCCATGCGCCGCTGCAGGGGCTCGTGGGCGAGCACGAAAGCGGTCTGCCCCTCGTTGTTCTGCGTGTCCGGGCGCGCCCCGGCGCGGATCAGGAACTCCGTCACCTCCGCGTGGCTGCGCGCTGCCGCCAGGTGCACCGGCGTGTTGCCGTTGACGTCCTGCACATCCAAGGAGGCGCGGTAGGTGATACACAGCTTCACCAGGGTGAGCGCGCCCTGCTGGGCCGCGTCATGCAGCGCGGTGCGGTGCAGGCGGTTCTTGTGGTTGACGTCCGCACCCAGTTCGGCGAGGGTGCGCGCCAACGGCTCACGCCCTTTGCGGATGGCGAGCATGAAGGGCGTGTCGCCGTCGTGGTTCAAGGCGTCCACCGGCACGCCGCTCGCCACCATGGCGCGCGTGCCCGCGGCGCTGGAGTTCGTGGATTGCACGTAAGCGTGGAGCACGCGCTGGCGGCGGTGGCCCGTGACGGTGTCGATGCTGGTCGCGAGCGCCCGCACCAGGGTCTTGTCCCGCTTCTTGCTCCCGTCAGAGCCGCGCGCTTTCAGCCACTTCCACACGCCGCCACCCCCTAAGTGTCGTGGGCCATGATGATACCAGTGCCGGGGGCAGGCGCCCCGGTCCAACGACATTGACAGCGTCTTAGCGCTGAAGTGCCCTCGCTTGCCGCTGGCACGGCCGTTCGCTAAGGTATGGATGGGTCCAGAACCCAGGGAACGACGCCGGGACCGAAGGCGCCCAAACACAAGAAAGGTTGCCATGGCCGCTCCGCAGGAACGTCGCCGTCATCCGCGCCTGCAGCGCGAGGAACGCGCCGTCGTCCACCGCTCGAGACGCGAGGACGATAGCCCCTTCCCCCTCGCCCTCTACGGCAACACCCTCGACATCTCCGCCTCGGGGATGCAACTCGTCATGAAACAGGCGCTCTTGCCGGGTGACGCCGTGGAGGTGGTGATCCACGTGCAAGGGCATCGCGAACTCTTCCATCTGAGCGGCGAGACACGCTGGGTCGCCCCGATCCCGGGCGAGAAGACCTACCGCATGGGCGTCGAGATCATCGATACCCGCAGCCCCGATTACGCCGCCTGGCGGCAACTGTTCGGCTGAAACCCGCCGCGCAAATCCCCGCCTCTGCAGCTGCAAGGCGGGAAGGCGCGGCGACACTACGCGTCGGCCGCCGACCCTTCGGCGTGTAAGCCTTATCCTGCATTTCCCACGGCGGATCTACCGCCGCGATACCCCTTCCGATAGCACAGCACAGTTTCCGCTTCAGACCATACTCGTCACGTTGCAGGTACATGACGGTGCTGTTACATAAAATAATGACCTGATAAAACCAGTGGACATAAGTCGATAAGGCTCCCCGACCTGTCCTTGTACGTTCACGGATCTCTGCTAGTTTCTAAACGGGAAATAAATTCGGGGCGGGATGCGGCGCGTTCCAACGATCCATTAGCAAGCATCGACGTCAATCCATGGCGGCGCGCTCCGTCCGCGCGTCCGTCGGCAATCAGGGAGAAAGCGACATGGATACCTGCACTCGTTCAAGGGCGAAAGCCCTGCTGCTCGCCACGCTCATCTTCTGTACCGCGACCGCCATCGCGAACAACGGCAATGGCAACGGTAATGGAAACGGTGGCAATGCGCGCTACTTCGCAGCCTTCACCAACAGCCTGTTCGGCGGTCAGAACCAGGGGCTGTGGCTCGAGGATACATCCCATCCCGGCTCAGCGCCGATCCCGGTGACTAATCAGATACTGGATGGCGTCGGCATCCTGAGCGGCGCGAGCATCTCCAACACGGCGATCCTCGACGACTGGAGCTACGACCAGGCGAAGCACGAGGCGGTGAACGTGCGGCCGGCACTGCTGGTGTACGGCCTCGGTGGGCAACTCTTCAGCGTCAGTCTCAGGAATCCGGGCAATCCCCAGCACTTCTCCAACGGCGCCTACAGCCAACTCTGCGGCCTCACCGCCCTCGACGGTCAGCCCTATGCCGCCAACAGCTCCTATGTGGAAGCGTTCGTGATCCCGAACGGTTCACCGGGTTCCTGCTCCACACCGAACAGCGTCCAGACGTGGCTCATCCCGGCCGGCGCCAACGCCAACACCGCTCCGACCATCGAGCCGGCCCATTGGACGGTACTCGGCGCCTTCTCCGATGCCGGCACGGGTGCGTTCGTGAGCTGGATCGTGTGGAACGGCAGCCAGGTGGAGGCGGACAACCTGCACTTCAGCAGCCACACGTCCCTGCTCGTGGGCTTGCCGGCGGGACCCGCGCCCGCCGTCATCTCCCAGGTCGGGCAGACCGCCTTCGTACTCTCCGGCAGCGGTAACGGCGTGAGCCATACCGACAACATCTACCGCATCACCCCGAACAGCGGCAACACGGCGGCGAACCTGAGCTATGCGCTCACCTCGCCCTGCAACGGCAACGCTGGCGGCACGACCACCGATGCGCCGAGCGGACTCGTCGCCGTCGTGGAACCGACCGATACGGGTTATGCGGTGTACTCGCTGCCGATCGCCGGCGGGGCTGCGACGGTCATCTACAGCGACGCTTCCGGGACCGAGTGCGGTACATCACAGGGCGACTCGGTGTCCGCCGCCCGCGTGGTCCTGAACGAGTTCGACCCGACGTTCATCAATCCCCAGCGCCTCATCGGCGTGAACGAGAACGGCCCCGCCCTCCAGGCGCCCGTGGTGCTGGTGACCGCGGCGGCGAACCAGACCGTGTTCGCCCACTACACGATCCACGGCCACATCTGGATCGACGTGGACACCTTCCCCGTCTCCGGGCCGATACAGTTCGCGGAACTGGTGATGGACGGCGATGGTACCGTGCTCGAGAACTACCCGAACGCGCGCCTCGGTGACGACATCTGGGGTGGCTTCTTCCAGGGCGGCAATTCCGCCATCGACCGCGACGTGGTGTACCTGTTCATGCCCACAGGCGGCCTCGCCTGCAACGGCGCGACCCTGGTGGCGGTCGACACCGGCAACTTCGGCCTGACCAACATCAACGGCGTGCCCGTGGATGCCTGTCGCACCCTTGCCTATGGCTGGGTGCCGGCGAGCATCGGCTATGTGCAGGAACCGGGCGGGGTGTCGGCCATCTCCATCGACCCGGTGGGCGGCCAGCTCTACCTGCTCACGGGACCGCAGAACACGGGTTTCTACACCAACCTCTCCTTCCTGCCCGGCTACCCGTTCTATTGATCGATGCGACTCGGCCGGGGG
>DATIEQ010000229.1:0-3081 GCA_035455665.1 Gammaproteobacteria bacterium
CGTGACCGAGCAGCTCCTGTACCGCGCGCAGGTCGCCGCTCGATTCCAAGAGATGGCTCGCGAAGGAATGGCGGAAGAGATGCGGGTGCACGCCCTGTTGCACGCCCTGGGCGCGGCCCCAGCGTTTCAAGCGCGCCTGCAGGGTGCGGGGCGACAGCGGTCCGCCCTTGCCGCCCACGAACACCGTCGTGTCCTCGGGTTTCGCGAGCAGGCTCCGCGCCTTCAACCAGGCGGCGAGCGCCTTCAGAGCATGACGACCCACCGGCACGATGCGAGTCTTGCGACCTTTTCCGGTGACGGTCACGAGTCCTTCGGCGAGATCGAGGTCGGCGAGCTTCACGCTTAAGAGTTCGGCGAGTCGCAGGCCCGAGGAGTAGAGGAGTTCCATGATGGCCCGGTCGCGGACTTCCTCCGGTCCCTCGCCCGGGATCTGCAGCAGGCTCGCCATCTGGTCCGCGTCGAGCGTGTCCGGCAGGCGCTTCGCGCCCTTGGGCGCGCGCACGCCCTCGGCGGGGTTCTTGCGCGCCGCCCCCTCGCCCTCGAGGAAGCTGAAGAAGGAGCGGATGGAGGCGAGCAGCCGCTGGATGCTCTTCGGCGCCAGACCCTGGCGGTGGCGCTGGGCCACGAAGGCGCGCACGTGGTGTACGTCGAGCACGCCCCAGTCGGCGATGCCCTGCTTCTCGCAGAACTGGCGCAGCGATTCCAAGTCGCGGGCGTAGTTCTCGGCGGTGTGGGGAGACAGGTGGCGCTGCGTGAGACGGACGATGAAGCGGTCGATCCAGTCCCGGGTCATTGCGGCATGAGCGGGTGCACGGCGGCAGTCACGAGCTCACCGATGCGGACCAGGAAGGCGGTGCCCAGGGTCGGGCTGAAGCGCTCCGCCTCCTGGCTGCCGATGGCGAGCAGGCCGAGCGCGCCGCGATCGCCGAGCGGCACCAGCGCCGCGGAGGCGATGCGCTCCGACTGTTCGCCGAACAGGAACTCGAGCTGCGGCGGGCGCAGCCGGCCCACGTGGGGTTTGCCGGCCTTGAGGAATTCGCTGAACTGCTCCAGGCCCGCGTCGCCGGGCTTGAGCAGGCGGGCCGGGCCCGCATCCAGGTCCTGCTTCTTGGCGGAGAGCAGGAAGGCGCTCACCTCGTCGGCGCCGAAGCGCTCGCGCAGCTCTTCCTGCAGGGCGTAGAGACGCTCGGCCAAGGTCGCGCCTTCGAGGAGCGCCAGGCCTAGGCGATGGATGCGCTCGATGAGCGCGTCGTTCGCGCGCGCCACTTCCACGAGGTCGACGAGCTTGCGCTCCAGCTGGCGGTGCTGCTGGCGCAGCACTTCCACCTGCCGCTCGATGAGCGACACGGCGGTGCCGGTCGGGTGGGGCACTTTGAGTTTGGTGAGGAGCTCGGCGTGGGCCTCGAAGAACTCGGGATGGCTCGTGAGGTAGCCCGCGACGGTCTCCTCCAGCTCCGCCGCCGCCGCGCCGCTCAAGCCCGCCTTGTGTTCGGTGCTCATAGCTCGACCTGCCCCTCGTAGACGGTGACCGCGGGGCCCGTCATCCACACGGGTTCTCCCTCGCCGCGCCAGCTTACCACCAGCCGCCCGCCGCGGAGCTCCACCGTGACCTTCTCGTCCAGCCAGCCCAGCAGCCGCCCCCAGACCACGGCGGCGCAGGCGCCGGTGCCGCAGGCGAGGGTCTCGCCGGTGCCCCGTTCCCAGACCCGCAGCCGGATGCCGTTGCGGTCCAGCAACTGCACGAAGCCCACGTTGGCGCGCTTCGGGAAGCGCGGGTGATGCTCGATGCGCGGCCCGAGCTCCGCCACCGGCGCCTGCTCCACGTCCGGCACGTCCAGGATGGCGTGGGGGTTGCCCATGGAGACGGCGCCGATCTCGACCGTGCGGCCGTCCACGTCCAGCTCGTATTCCATGGCGCGGGCGCCGGCGGTGAAGGGGATGTCCTTGGGGTCGAGGCGCGGCACGCCCATGTTGGCGCGCACCAACTCGCCGCCGTCGAGCTCCGCCTGCACGGGCCCGGCCAAGGTGCCCAAACGCACCTCGCCGCTCTTCACCACGCCGTGGTTCGCGAGGTAGCGCGCCACGCAGCGCACGCCGTTGCCGCACTGCTCCACCTCGCCACCGTCGGCGTTGAAGATGCGGTAGTTGGCGTGGAACTTCTTGTCGCGCGGCGCCTCGAGCAAGAGCAACTGGTCGAAGCCGATGCCGGTGCGCCGGTCCGCCAACGAGCGCACCCGCGCCTCGTCGAGGGTGACGCTGGTCTTCAAGGCGTCGAGCACCATGAAGTCGTTGCCGAGGCCATGCATCTTCGCAAACGATAGTTTCATGCGTTCATCAGCCGTTCATGTACGCCAGGTAATCCTTGAAGATGCAGCGGTCCATCACCACGAAGATGCCCGCCTGCTGGGCCTTCTCCGCCGCCTTCTCGTCCACCACGCCCTCCTGCAGCCAGATCGCCGGCAGCTTCAGCGCGATGCACTGGTCCACGATCCCGGCCACGTGCTCCGAAGCCCGGAACACGTCCACGAGGTCCACCGGTCCCGGCAGCTGCGGGAGATCCGGGTAAGCCTTCTCACCCAGCACCGAGTCCACCGCCGGGCGCACCGGGATGATGCGGTAGCCGAAGCGCTGCATGGCGCGCGCCACGCCGTGGCTCGGCCGGTCCGGCTGCGGCGACAGGCCCACGACCGCGATGGTCTTCACGGTCTCGAGCAGGCGCTTGATGGCCTCGGGCGGGGGATTCTCGAAAGGCATGGCCCATTATAGTCGCGGCGGCGATTACGATGGTCGCCGCCGTGTTCAAGAGACTTCGGCATCCCTGCCGAAGTCATAAGCTTCGCTCCTTCGGGCTTTCCTTGCTCAGTTCAGCGCTCGGCACGCGCTACGGGGGGTGGAAGACCGTCTATGTCAAACGTTGAACTCTTCACACCCCTTGGATGCCGGTGAGCACTGGAGCGAGCAAGCCAAGCCGAAGGGTGCCGCCAGGATGGCGGCGCCTTCACACCCGGCACTAGGATGTGCCGTGTGTGAAGCTGCGCAGCGAGCGAAGCGCGCAGCGGAGCCCGGCTTCGGGCCGGCATC
>DATIEQ010000230.1:0-4271 GCA_035455665.1 Gammaproteobacteria bacterium
ATTCCGGCGCTGCCCCCGCAACGGTAGGCGAGAAAGTGCATCACGAAGCCACTGCGCTCTCAAGGCGCGGGAAGGCGATGCACCGGACCCGATGGTCCCCTCGCGAGCCCGGAGACCTGCCTGGAGACAGGAGCCCACGAGCTCCACGTTCCGGCATTGCGGTGGGCGATGCGCGCGGGTCGCGACGTCGCTCCCCTCGCCTTCCCCCGCTCCGCAGCCGGTGTCACCACCGATGGCGCACAGCGGGCGTGCTGTGCGGGGAGAACGAAATGGTCAGATCCAATTTTCCAGGCGCCCTCGCGGCGCTCGCCTTCAGCCTAGCCTTGCCGGTGCATGCCGACGGCTCGCCGGACACGGCGAGCGCCGAACTCGGAGCCGTGACCGTCACCGCCACACGCACTCCGCTCATCGCCGACCAGGAGGTGGCGCCGGTGATCGTCATCGGTCCCGAGCAGCTGGAGCTCGCGAAAGGCGAGGACGTGGGCGCGGTGCTGCGCCAGTACGCCGGCTTCCAACTCGCCCAGAACGGCGGCCCCGGCCAGCCGGAATCCCTGTTCCTGCGCGGCACCAACAGCAACCATACGCTGGTCATGATCGACGGCGTGCGCATCAACCCGGACAACGGCTTCGGCTCCGCCCTGCAGAACGTCCGCCTCGAGGACGTGGAACGCATCGAGATCGTGAAAGGGCCGCGCGCCGCGCTCTACGGCTCCGACGCCATCGGTGGCGTCATCAACATCATCACCCGCAAGGCCTCGCAGGGCTTGGGCTACGGCGCGCATGTGGGCGCGGGACGCTACGGCAGCTACAACTCCGGCGGGAACGTGAGTTACGGCGCGGGGGATAACGCCTTCGGCCTCTCCGCCGACGACAGCCACACGGATGGCTTCCCGTCGGTGGCAGGCACGCCGTTCGACAGCGGCAACAAGGATCGCAGCTGGAAGGCCTACGGCCGCACTAAGTTGGCCGGCACGGAACTCTCCCTGGACCATTGGCAGAGCAAGGGCTACACCCAGTACACGGGCTTCGATCCGAACGACTTCACCCCGCCCTTCGCCCTCATCCCCTTCGACGAGGACTTCCAGGATGCCGTCACGGATCTCGGGGCGAGCGGCCATCCCCGCGACGGCTGGCGCAGCGCCCTGAACCTGAGCCACACCTTGGACGAGATAGACCAGCGCCAGGATGACCCCTTCAACGGACCGCCGTTCTCGCCGGCTGGTCCTGATTACGTGCATAGCCAGCGCAACACTGTGGACTGGCAGAACGACCTGGCCTTGAGCGACCTGCAGCTCCTGACCCTCGGCCTCTACACGGAAGCGGAACACACCGCCACCGAGTCCTTCGGCACGGTCTATGACGAGGCCCATCGGGTGAATGCGCTGTACGCGGAAGACGACCTCGACCTGGATGCCCAGCGGTTGGTGCTGGCGGGCCGCGAGACCCACGACCAGGAGTTCGGCGATCACTTCACCTGGAACGCGGACTACGGCTACGACTTAAGCCGCGAGACCAAGCTCACCGCCGGCATCGGCACCGGGTTCCGCTCGCCCACCGCCTCCGAACGCTTCGGTTTCGCAGGTAACCCCGACCTCAAGCCCGAGACCTCCCGCAACCTGGAGGCGGGGCTGCGGCAGAAGTTCGGCGCCGGCCAGGAGTTCGATGTGAACCTGTTCCAGGACTCGCTGGATGACCTGATCCTGTTCGTGCCCACCGGCACGTTCACGGGCAGCCTCGAGAACGTGGGCCACGCGCGCATCAGGGGCATCGAGCTGACCTACGACCTCGGCGGCAACTCCTGGGCCTGGCGCAGCGACGTCATCGTCCAGGATCCGCGCGACAGCGACACGGACACCACGCTGCTGCGCCGCGCCAAGCGCATGCTCACCAGCAACCTGAGCTGGCACGACGAGCGCACGAGCGCCGGCCTGAACCTGCTGCTCACGGGGCGGCGCCCGGACGGGGATTTCGCCACCGGCGCCCCAGTGACGGACGCGGGTTATGCGCTGCTCGGCGCCAGCCTGCACCAGGACCTGGGCGCTGGTTTCGGACTCCTGCTGCGCATCGACAACCTGCTAGACACCCATTATCAGCAGTTCAGCGGCTACAACACCGCCGGCCGCTCCCTGTTCCTGCAGCTCGAGTACAGCAACCGCTGAGACCAAAAGAAAACCCCGCCTCTGTTAGCGCAGAGGCGGGGGTTTTGTCTTATTTCGTCAAACCATCTTAAAAGCGTTACGAGCGAAGGCAGAACAAGGCGCGGGAGGCGAGCAACCGGAGCGTACTCCGATAGTACGTGAGGATTGCGAGCCGGACCGCAACGAAGTTATGCCGAGCGCAGTAGCTTTTAAGATGGTTTAGTGGACTTCGGCGGTCCCTATGCCCCTCGGATCGGACGCCGCCGTCACCTTCCCCGTCTTGTAGTCCCAGGTGATGGCCTGCATGTTGCCCCACCGGCCCTGGTCCTTGAGCGTGTAACCCATCTTCTCGAGGGCCGCCACCTCCGCGTCGCTCAAGGCCCCGTCTTCGTAGGCCACCACGTCCGGCAGGTATTGGTGGTGGTAGCGCGGCAGGCTGACGATGCTCTTGGCGTCGCCGCCGGCGAAGAAATCCAGCGCTCCCAAGAGCACCATGGTGATGATGCGGCCACCGCCCGGCGTGCCGAGGATGGCGACGCCGTCCTTCGTCTCGAGGAAGGTCGGGGTCACGCTCGAGAGCGGCCGCTTGTGGGGAGCGATGGCGTTGGCCGTGTTACCCACCAGGCCGTAACCGTTCGGCGTACCCGGCTTCGCGGAGAAGTCGTCCATCTCGTCGTTCAGGATCACGCCGGTGCCGGGCGCCATGAAGCCGCTGCCGAAGCTGAAGTTCACCGTGACGGTGCCGGACACGCGGTTGCCATCCTTGTCCAGCACCGAGTAGTGGGTGGTCTGCGGACCCTGGTCCGGCGTCACCACCGGCGTCAAGGCGCTGGAGGGCGTCGCCTTGTCCACGAGGATCGTCGCGCGCAACCCGGCCGCATAGTCCGGGCTCATGAGCAGCGCGAGCGGCATCTGCACGAAGTCCGGATCGCCGAGATAATCGGCCCGGTCGTGGTAAGCGTAGCGCATGGCCTCGATGACCATGTGCGTGCGCGTCGCCGGGTCCAGCTTGGCGAGGTCGTAGCCCGAGAGGATGTTGAGGATCTCGATCAGCACCACCCCGCCGGAGGAGGGCGGCGGCGCCGAGACCACGTGCATGCCGTGGTAGTCGCCGCTCAGAGGCTTGCGCTCCACCACCTTGTATTGCTTGAGATCGTCCAGGGTCCAGATGCCGCCGCCGGCGCGCACGCCGTCCACGAGCTGCTGCGCGCGCGTGCCGGCGTAGAAACCGGCGTCACCCTGCTTGGCGAGCAGCTCGAAGGTCGCGGCGAGATCCGGCTGCTTCAGCAGCCAGCCGACCGCCGGTACCTGGCCGTGGTCCAGGAACGCCGCAGCGGCGGCGGGCCAGCGCTGCAACACATCCTGTTTGCTCAGCAGTCGTTCGTGGAAACGGGTGTCCAGCGGGAAGCCGTCGCGGGCGAGGCGTATCGCCGGGGCGAGATCCTGGGCCAAGCCCAGCCGGCCGTACTTCTTCGCCATGTACGCCAAGGCCGCCGGCATGCCGGGGATGGCCGTGGACAAGGGCCCCTCGGTGGAGGCGCCGGGGATCACGTTGCCGTCCTTGTCCTGGTACATGGCGGCGGAGGCGGCGCCGGGTGCATATTCGCGCCCGTCCACCAGTGTGTCGAACCCGTCGCTCGCGCGGTGCAGCAGCCACAGGCCGCCGCCGCCGAAGCCGGAGCTGTAGGGTTCCACCACCGCGAGTGCGGCGGAGACCGCCACCGCCGCGTCGAACGCATTGCCGCCCTGCGCGAGGATCTCCATCCCCGCCTGGGTCGCGAGCGGATGGGCGCTCGCCACCGCCGCTTGGGGAGGTTTGGGCGCGGCCGCCCAAGCGGGCAGCGCGACGAGAAGCAAAACGGACAGCAGCGGCCGGAGGAATTTCATGTGGCTATCTAGGTCGTTCAGTTAAGTCATCTTAAAAGCGTCGCGAGCGAAGGCAGGACGAGGCGCGCGGCGGCGAGGAACCGGAGTGTACTCCGATAGTACATGAGGATTCCGAGCCGACGCGCAACAAAGTCATGCCGAGCGCAGCAGCTTTTAAGGTGACTTCAGGGTCATCAGACGCTGGTACTTGGCCAGTAGTTCCTCGCGCGTCTCCGCGTGCTCCGGGTCGAGCGGGATGCAGTCCAC
>DATIEQ010000231.1:0-9706 GCA_035455665.1 Gammaproteobacteria bacterium
TGTACTTCGTCAGGTTGTAGATGTCCACGCCCGGCTCGCCGGCCACGGTCTCCTCGTCGTTGACGCGGACCACGATGCGCGAGGCGTCCACGGAATCCACCACGCCGCCGCGGCGGGCGATCACGCACACGCCGGAGTCGCGGGCCACGGTGCGCTCGATGCCGGTGCCCACCAGGGGCTTCTCGGTGACGAGCGTCGGCACGGCCTGGCGCTGCATGTTCGAACCCATGAGCGCACGGTTGGCGTCGTCATGCTCCAGGAACGGGATCAGCGCCGCGGCCACCGACACGATCTGCTTCGGCGACACGTCGATGAACGTGATCTTGTCCGGAGTGGACATGGTGAACTCGTTCTGGTGGCGGCAGCTCACCAGCTCGTCCACGAAGCGGCCGCGCTCGTCCACGTGTGCGTTCGCCTGGGCGATGATGTACTGGCCTTCCTCGATGGCGGACAGGAACACGATCTCGTCCAGCACGCGCCCGTCCTTCACCCGGCGGTACGGCGTCTCGAGGAAGCCGTAGCTGTTGGTGCGGGCGTAGACGGACAGGGAGTTGATGAGGCCGATGTTCGGGCCTTCAGGGGTCTCGATGGGGCACACGCGGCCGTAGTGGGTCGGGTGTACGTCGCGCACCTCGAAGCCCGCGCGCTCGCGCGTCAGGCCGCCCGGTCCCAGGGCCGACACGCGGCGCTTGTGGGTGACCTCGGAGAGCGGGTTGTTCTGGTCCATGAACTGGGAGAGCTGCGAGGAGCCGAAGAACTCCTTGATCGCGGCCGAGACCGGCTTGGCGTTGATCAGCTCCTGGGGCATCAGGCCCTCGGACTCGGCCAGCGCCAGGCGCTCCTTCACGGCGCGCTCCACGCGCACCAGGCCGATGCGGAACACGTTCTCCGCCATCTCACCCACGGAACGCACGCGGCGGTTGCCGAGGTGGTCGATGTCGTCCACCGTGCCGTTGCCGTTGCGGATGTCGATCAGCACGCGCAGCGCGTCCACGATGTCAGAGGTGTCGCCGAGCTCCTTGTAGAGCTTCTTCGACATCTCGTCGTTGCGGTTCTTGAAGTACATGCTGTCGTACAGCACGCCGGGACCGAGGATCTGGTCGCGGCCCACGCGGCGGTTGAACTTCATGCGGCCCACGGCCGAGAGGTCGTAGCGCTCCATGGTGAAGAACAGGTTGTGGAACAGCGTCTCGGAGGCCTCCGTGGTCGGCGGCTCACCGGGGCGCATCATGCGATAGATCTCGATCAGGGCCTCGCGCGGCGAGTGGGTCTGATCCACGCGCAGGGTGTTGGACATGTAGGGACCGCGGTCCAGGTCGTTCACGAACAGCGTGCGGATGACCTGCACGCCGGCCTTCATGAGGGCCTCGACCTTCTCCACGGTCAGCTCGTCGTTGGCCTTGGCCAGGAGCTCGCCCGTGGGGCGCACCACCACGTCGTGGGCCAGGATCTTGCCCGCCAGATACTGGGGCGGGACCACCATCGACTTGATGTCGGCCTTCTCGAGCTCGCGGATGTGGCGCGCCGTGATGCGGCGGCCTTCTTCGACGATGACCTTGCCGCGCACCTTGATGTCGAACGCCGCGGTCTCACCGCGCAGGCGCTCGGGAATGAGATCGAGCTTGATCTCCTCCTTGGTGAGATGCACGGTGTTGGTCTCGAAGAACAACGCCAGAATCTGCTCGTCGTTGTAACCGAGCGCACGCAGCAGCACCGAGGCCGGCAGCTTGCGGCGGCGGTCGATGCGCACGAACACGCCGTCCTTGGGGTCGAACTCGAAGTCCAGCCAGGAACCGCGGTAGGGGATCACGCGCGCGGAGAACAACAGCTTGCCCGAGGAATGGGTCTTGCCCTTGTCGTGGTCGAAGAACACGCCGGGGGAACGGTGCAGCTGCGACACGATCACGCGCTCGGTGCCGTTCACCACGAAGGTGCCGTTCTCGGTCATGAGCGGCAGCTCGCCCATGTAGACTTCCTGCTCCTTCACTTCCTTGGGACGGCGGTGCTCCGCCGGCACGTCCTTGTCGAACAGCGCGAGGCGCACCAGCACGCGCAGCGGCGCGGCGTAGGTCAGGCCGCGCATGATGCATTCCTTCACGTCGAACGGCGGCTCGCCGAGCTTGTACTCGACGTAGTCGAGCGAGGCGTTGCCGGAATAGCTCGAGATCGGGAACACCGACTTGAACGCCGCGTGCAGGCCGATGTCGTCCCGTTGCTTGGGAGTCTTGTTCTCCTGCAGGAACAGGCGGTAGGATTCGAGCTGGATGGCCAGAAGATACGGGACCTCCAGGACGCTCTGGCGCTTGCCGAAGTCCTTGCGGATGCGTTTCTTCTCGGTGAATGAATAAGCCATCTGACGTTCCTCGACGATCGCCGCTCACGCGGCGGTTGAAAACCAAATCGACCCGAAACGGGGGCGCCCCGTGGCGCCGCCGTGGAAAATGGGAAAAGGCCGGTGGCGATGCGCCACCAGCCGTTTCCGTTTTTTCAGCGGGGGCTTAAGCCCGCGCCTAGCACCGGCTCTCCCGGTGGCTTACTTGACTTCGACGGTCGCGCCCGCCGCTTCCAAGTCCTTCTTGAACTTGGCCGCGTCGTCCTTCGACACGCCTTCCTTCACGGTCTGGGGAGCGCCTTCCACCAGGTCCTTGGCTTCCTTCAAGCCCAGGCTGGTCATGGCACGCACCACCTTGATGACCTCGACCTTCTTCTCGCCCGCGGCCTTCAGCACCACGGCGAACTCGGTCTTCTCCTCGGCGGCAGCGGCGCCGGCACCGCCCGCGGGGGCGGCCACGGCCACGGCGGCAGCCGCGGACACGCCGAACTTCTGCTCCATCGCGGAGATCAGGTCCACGATCTCCATCACGGTCATCTTGGAAATGGTCTCCAGAATGTCATCTTTCGAAACAGCCATTGTCATCTCCTCAAAATTGATTTCTATCCGAATTGGTTAAGCAGCCTGCTTCTGGTCTCGCACCGCAGCGACGGTGCGCACCAGCTTGGCGTGAGGCTCGGCAAGGGTACGGACGAACTTGGTGATCGGCGCCTGCATGACGGCCATGAGCGTGGCGATCGCCTGCTCACGGGTCGGCAGTTTGGACAACCGCTCGAGATCGGTCTTCGGCAGCAGTTTCCCGCCGAAGGCGACCGCGGTCACCACCAGTTGCTCGTTCTCCTTGACGAAATCCTTCACCACCCGTGCGGCTGCGCCCGGATCCTCCTTCGAGAACGCCAGGATCAGCGGTCCCTTGAGAGCATCCTTGAGGCACTCGAACGACGTGCCGGCGACGGCACGCTTGGCCAAGGTGTTCTTGATCACCTTCATGAAGACGCCGTTTTTGCGCGCCTGCATACGCAGCTTGGTGAGCTGCTCGACGGTCAAGCCGCGGTATTCGGCGGCGATGGCGGAATGCGCCGTCGCTGCCACTGCGGCCACCTCGGCGACGAGAGCCTGTTTGTCTTCAAGTCTCAGCGTCACGGTTATCTCCTCCTGGTCTGTACCGTTGAACACGGGCGCCCGGTCCCTCGTGCGCCCACCCTGCCCGTTCGTCCCGGGCCACGGTGCCCGACCAGGAAAGCCTGATTCGGATATCACCGTCTGCGTGAGTCGGCCTCGCGGCCTATTAAGAAGTCGGCCCTCCTGGACCTTCCTCACTCACGGTCTTTGACGTGCCAGACAAGAGCTCTGGCCGCATCAAAACTTTTGAACAGTCTTCGCGCTTACAGCGCCAGGCTGTTCGGATCGATCACGATGCCGGGCCCCATGGTGGAGGACACGGTCACCTTCTTCATGTAGATGCCCTTGGCGGTCGCCGGCTTCACCTTGTTGATGTCGGTGAGCAGCGCGTTCAGGTTCTCCGTCAGGGCGTTCAGCTCGAAATCGGCCTTGCCGATGCTGCAATGCACGATGCCGGCCTTGTCGGCCCGGTACTGCACCTGGCCCGCTTTGGCGTTCTTCACCGCGCCCACCACGTCGGCCGTCACCGTGCCCATCTTCGGGTTCGGCATCAGGCCGCGGGGACCGAGGATCTGGCCCAGCTGGCCCACGACACGCATCGCATCGGGAGTGGCGATCACGCGGTCGAAGTCGATCTGGCCGGCCTTGACCTTCTCCGCCAGGTCCTCGAAACCGACCACGTCGGCGCCGGCCTTCTTGGCGGCTTCCGCGTTGTTGCCCTGGGCGAACACCGCGACCCGGAGGCTCTTGCCGGTGCCGTGGGGCAGCACGGTCGTGCCGCGCACCACCTGGTCCGACTTCTTGGCGTCGATGCCGAGGTTGACGGCCACGTCCACGGACTCACGGAACTTCACCGTGGCGAACTTCTTCACCAGCGACAGGGCTTCCTGCACCGGGTACTGCTTGGTCGGGGGGAGCTGCTCTTTCGCAGCGCGCATGCGCTTTCCGGTCGTCATGTCAGAGGCCCTCCACGTCGACGCCCATGCTGCGGGCGCTGCCCGCGATGGTGCGCACCGCCGCTTCGAGGTCCGCCGCCGTGATGTCCGGCATCTTGAGCTTGGCGATCTCCTCGAGTTGCTTGCGGGTGATCTTGCCCACCTTGACGGTGTTCGGCGTGGCGCTGCCCTTCTCGAGACCGAGCGCCTTGCGGATCAGCACGGAGGCGGGCGGGGTCTTGGTGATGAAGGTGAAGCTGCGGTCGTTGTAGACCGAGATCACCACCGGGATCGGCAGGCCCTGCTCGAGCTTCTGCGTCTGGGCGTTGAACGCCTTGCAGAACTCCATGATGTTCACGCCCTGCTGGCCGAGGGCGGGACCGACCGGGGGGGCCGGGTTCGCCTGGCCTGCAGGGATCTGCAGCTTCACGTAGGCTTGTAGTTTCTTGGCCATGTTTACTCCTCGTGGGTGTTAGCGCCGGTTAAGGCTCCCCGCATTCCCTGCCATGATCGCGGTACTCCATGCACCGCGCAGAAAACCTGTTACGACTTCTCGACCTGGCCGAATTCCAGTTCCACCGGCGTCGAGCGGCCGAAGATCAGCACCGCCACGCGCAGCCGGTTCTTCTCGTAGTTCACTTCCTCGACCACGCCGTTGAAGTCGTTGAACGGCCCGTCGATCACCCGCACCACCTCGCCCGGCTCGAACAGCACCTTGGGCCGCGGCTTCTCCACGCCTTCCTGCACGCGCTGCAGGATCGCGTCCGCTTCCTTGTCGGTGATGGGCGCCGGCTTGTCCGGCGTGCCGCCGATGAAACCCATGACCTTCGGCACGCTCTTCACGAGATGCCAGGTCTCGTCGTCCAACTCCATCTGCACCAGCACGTAGCCGGGGAAGAACTTGCGTTCACTCTTGCGCTTCTGACCCTCGCGCATCTCCACCACTTCCTCGGTGGGCACCAGGATCTCGCCGAATTTCTCCACGAGGCCGCTACGCTTCACGCGTTCGGCGAGCGAGCGCCGCACGGTCTGCTCGAAGCCGGAGTAGGCATGTACCACGTACCAACGCAGGGCCATGCTCAGCTCCCCTGCCCGGTGATGCCGCGCAGGGCCCAGAACAGACCCAAGTCGAGCACCCACATGAACACCGCCACCACCAGCGCCGTGAACAACACGAACAAGGTGGTGGTCATGGTCTCCTGGCGGGACGGCCAGACCATCTTCCGCACCTCGTTGCGCGAGCTCAGGATGAACGTCCAGGTGTTCCGGCCGAGCTCCGTCTGCCACGCGAGCAGCAGGCCGAGCACCAGGCCGCCCGCCACGTAGCCCGCCCGCAGCCAGTCCGACTGGGCGTCGAACCAGTAATAGGCGGCGATGCCCGCGATCACGAGGACGATGGCGATCCCGAGCTTGGCGGAATCGAGGCCGCTCGTCTTGGCTGCTTCCAGTTGTTCGTTCATCTGCCCGTTAAATCCGTTGCGCCAGCTGTTAATTGGCAGGCCAGGAGGGAATCGAACCCCCAACCTGCGGTTTTGGAGACCGCCGCTCTGCCAATTGAGCTACTGGCCTGTATCTTTAAAAATGACTAAACCCGTTTACTCCAGGATCTTGGCGACGACGCCGGCGCCGACGGTCTTGCCGCCCTCGCGGATGGCGAAGCGCAGGCCGTCTTCCATCGCGATGGGGTTGATCAGGGTCACCACCATCTTGATGTTGTCCCCCGGCATCACCATCTCCGTGCCCTTCGGCAGGTCGCAGGAGCCGGTCACGTCGGTGGTGCGGAAGTAGAACTGCGGCCGGTAGCCGTTGAAGAACGGGGTATGCCGGCCCCCCTCCTCCTTGGTCAGCACGTACACCTCGGCCTCGAACTTGGTGTGGGGGGTGATGGAACCGGGCTTGGCCAAGACCTGGCCGCGCTCCACTTCCTCACGCTTGGTGCCCCGGAGGAGGACCCCCAGGTTGTCGCCCGCCTGCCCCTGGTCGAGCAGCTTGCGGAACATCTCGACCCCGGTGACGGTGGTCTTGGTGGTGGGCTTGATGCCCACGATCTCGATCTCGTCGCCGACCTTGACGATGCCGCGCTCCACGCGCCCGGTCACCACCGTGCCGCGGCCGGAGATGGAGAACACGTCTTCGATGGGCATCAGGAACGGGCCGTCGATGGCGCGCTTGGGCTCGGGGATGTAGGTGTCCAGGGCATCGACCAGCTTGTCGATGGACTTGGTGCCGATGTCGCTGGCATCGCCCTCGAGGGCCTTCAGGGCCGAGCCGATGATGATCGGGGTCTTGTCGCCCGGGAACTGGTAGGTGGAGAGGAGATCTCGCACTTCCATCTCGACGAGCTGCAGGAGCTCGGCGTCGTCCACCATGTCGGCCTTGTTCATGTAGACCACGATGTAGGGCACGCCCACCTGGCGGGCCAACAGGATGTGCTCGCGGGTCTGGGGCATCGGGCCGTCGGCGGCGGACACGACGAGGATCGCCCCGTCCATCTGCGCGGCGCCGGTGATCATGTTCTTGACGTAGTCGGCGTGGCCCGGGCAGTCGACGTGCGCGTAGTGGCGCTTGGTCGACTCGTACTCCACGTGCGAGGTGGCAATAGTGATACCGCGCGCCTTCTCTTCCGGGGCGTTGTCGATCTGGTCGTAGGCCTTCGCCTCGCCGCCGAACTTCTTCGCCTGCACCACCGTCAAGGCCGCCGTCAGGGTGGTCTTGCCATGGTCCACGTGGCCGATCGTCCCCACGTTCACGTGCGGCTTGGTACGCTCAAATTTTGCCTTGGACACGGTGCTACCTCGTCGATGATCTATTTATTGGGTTGATCAGGATGCTTTCTTGATGATCGCCTCGGCCACGTTGGCCGGCGTCTCCATGTACTTCTCGAACTCCATGGAGTAGGTGGCGCGGCCCTGGGTGGCGGAGCGCATGGAGGTCGCGTAGCCGAACATCTCGGCGAGCGGCACTTCCGCGCGCACGATCTTGCCGGCGGGCGCGTCTTCCTGGCCCTGCACCACGCCGCGGCGGCGCATCAGGTCGCCCATGATGTCGCCCAGGAAGTCCGCAGGCGTCACCACCTCGACCTTCATGATGGGCTCGAGCAGCACCGGCTTGGCGCGCTTGCAGCCGTCCTTGAAGCCCATGGAGCCCGCGATCTTGAACGCCATTTCGTTCGAGTCCACCTCGTGGTAGGAGCCGTCGAACAGCGTCACCTTCACGTCCACCACCGGGTAGCCGGCCATGATGCCGTTCTTCATGGCTTCCTGGATGCCCTTGTCCACCGCCGGCACGTATTCCTTCGGGATCACGCCGCCCACGATGCCGTTCTCGAACTCGTAGCCCACGCCCGCCGGCTGCGGCTCGATCTTGAGCCACACGTGGCCGTACTGGCCGCGGCCGCCGGACTGGCGCACGAACTTGCCTTCGGACTCGACCGTGGCGCGGATGGTCTCACGGTAGGCTACCTGCGGCTTGCCCACGTTGGCCTCGACCTTGAACTCGCGCTTCATGCGGTCGACGATGATCTCGAGGTGCAGCTCACCCATGCCCGAGATGATGGTCTGGCCGGACTCCTCGTCGGTACGCACGCGGAAGGAGGGATCCTCCTGCGCGAGCTTCTGCAGGGCGATGCCCATCTTCTCCTGGTCCGCCTTGGTCTTCGGCTCCACGGCCACCGAGATCACGGGCTCCGGGAAGATCATCTTCTCGAGGATGATGATCTTATCCGGATCGGTGAGCGTGTCGCCGGTGGTGGCGTCGCGCAGGCCCACGGCCGCGGCGATGTCGCCGGCGCGGACTTCCTTGATCTCGCTGCGGTTGTTGGCGTGCATCTGCAGCAGGCGGCCGATGCGCTCCTTCTTGTCCTTGATCGGGTTGTACACGGTGTCGCCGGAGTTGAGCACGCCGGAGTACACGCGGAAGAAGGTGAGCGTGCCCACGAAGGGGTCGGTCATGATCTTGAAGGCGAGCGCGGAGAACGGCTCGTCGTCCTTCGGATGGCGCTCCGCCGGGGTGCTGTTCTTGTCGTCCAGGTGGCCCTTGATGGCGGGCATGTCGCCGGGCGCCGGCAGGTAATAGATCACGGCGTCCAGCATCATCTGCACGCCCTTGTTCTTGAAGGCCGAGCCGCACAGCATCGGCACGATCTCGTTCTTGATGGTGCGCGCGCGCAGGCCCTGGTGGATCTCCTCCACCGTGAGCGCGTGGCCTTCGAGGTACTTGTGCATGAGGTCGTCGGAGGCCTCCGCGGCCGCTTCGACCATCTTGTCGCGCCATTCCTTCGCCTGCGCGGCGAGCTCGGCGGGGATCTCCTGCTCCTCGAACTTCATGCCCTGGGTCGACTCATCCCAGTAGATGGCCTTCATCTTGACGAGGTCCACCACGCCCTTGAAGTTCTCTTCGGCGCCGATGGGGATCTCGATCGGCACCGGGTTCGCGCCCAGGCGCTCCTTGATCTGCTTGTAGACGCGCAGGAAGTCCGCGCCGGCGCGGTCCATCTTGTTGACGAACGCGAGGCGCGGCACACCGTACTTGTTCGCCTGGCGCCATACGGTCTCGGACTGCGGCTCGACGCCGCCCACCGCGCAGAACACCGCGCAGGCGCCGTCCAGCACGCGCAGCGAGCGCTCCACCTCGATGGTGAAGTCCACGTGGCCCGGCGTGTCGATGATGTTGATGCGGTGCTCGGGCCAGCTCTGGTCCATGCCCTTCCAGAAGCAGGTGGTGGCCGCGGAGGTGATGGTGATGCCGCGCTCCTGCTCCTGCTCCATCCAATCCATGACCGCGGCGCCGTCATGCACCTCGCCGATCTTGTGGGACACGCCGGTGTAGAACAGGACGCGCTCGGTCGTGGTGGTCTTGCCGGCATCGATGTGAGCCATGATGCCGATGTTGCGATAGCGCTCGATGGGAGTAGTACGGGCCACGGTCTGATTCCTCGGAATCTCTTCCAGCTAAATTGTTGGGCTTACCAGCGGTAGTGCGCGAACGCCTTGTTGGCGTCGGCCATGCGGTGCACGTCCTCGCGCTTCTTCACCGCGCTGCCGCGGTTCTCCGAGGCTTCCATGAGCTCGGCGGCGAGGCGCAGCGGCATGGACTTCTCGGTGCGCAGTCGCGCAGCCTCGATCAGCCAGCGCATGGCGAGCGCCTGCTGGCGGGTGGGACGCACCTCGACCGGCACCTGATAGGTGGCGCCGCCGACGCGACGGGACTTCACTTCGACCATGGGGCGCACGTTGTCCAGCGCCTTGTCCAGGATCTCCATGGCGTCGCCGCCCTTCTTGCTGGAGATGGCTTCCAGGGCGTCGTACACGATGCCCTC
>DATIEQ010000232.1:0-8266 GCA_035455665.1 Gammaproteobacteria bacterium
CGCCCCGCTGCTCGCCTCCCTCGAGATCTTCGAGGAGGCCGGCATGGAAGCGCTACGCGCCAAGTCCCTGAACCTCACCGGCTATCTCGAGTTCCTGTTGCAGGAGAAGGTCGCCGATCAGGTCGAGATCCTGACGCCCCAAGACCCGGAGCAGCGGGGTTGCCAGCTCTCGCTGCGGGTCCGGGCCGAACGCGGCGCAGCGCGCCGGGTGTTCGAGGAGCTCGAGACCCGAGGCGTCACCGGCGACTGGCGCGAACCGGACGTGATCCGCGTGGCACCGGTGCCCCTCTACAATACCTACACCGACGTCCATCGCTTCGTGGATATCCTCGCGGAACTGGTGAGCTGAATCGTGGCGCGCACCGCACCCGTCACCCTCATCGGCGCCGGGCTCGCCGGCAGCCTGCTCGCGGTGTTCCTGGCGCGCCGCGGCCACGCGGTGACAGTCTACGAACGGCTTCCCGACATGCGCCGCCACGACATCCCCGCAGGCCGCTCCATCAATCTGGCGCTCGCACACCGAGGCATCCGCGCCTTGAAGGCGGTGGGCCTGCACGCGGACGTGGAGAGGCTCCTGATCCCCATGCGCGGCCGCATGCTCCATGGCCTCGCAGGCGAGGTCTCGCTGACACCCTACGGCCGCACCACCACGGAAGTGATCCACTCCATCTCACGCCCGGGCCTGAACCGGCTGCTCATGGACGCGGCGGAACGGGCCGGGGCGAAGCTCGTCTTCGGCCAGCGCTGCGAGGGAGTGGATTTTGGGAACGGGCGCGTGAAGCTCGTGGACGAAACCGGCGGGCGGCGCCATGAGGTCGAGGCGTCGCCGCTCATCGCCACCGACGGCGGCGGCTCCGCCGTCCGCCAAGCACTCGCCCGCCACCTGGATATCGAGGTCCGGGAAGACATCCTCCCCCATGGCTACAAGGAACTCACCATACCGGACGACGGCGGCCGGCACCGCATGGAGAAGAATGCGCTCCACATCTGGCCGCGCGGCGGTTACATGCTCATCGCGCTCCCGAACCTGGACGGCAGCTTCACCGTGACCCTGTTCCTGGCGCGCGAGGGCGAACCGGGTTTCGCTGGACTCGAGAACCCTGAGACTCTAAAGCGCTTCTTCGCCGCGGACTTCCCCGACGCCCTCGCCCTCATCCCGGGGCTGGAGCAGGATTTCTACGCCCACCCCACCGGCATGATGGGCACGGTGCATTGTCCCGAATGGCGCCTCGAAGGGCGCGCCTTGCTGCTCGGCGACGCCGCCCACGCCATCGTCCCCTTCCACGGCCAGGGCATGAATTGCGCCTTCGAGGACTGCCTGGTGCTGGACGAGTGCATCGGCCGCCACGGCAGCGACTGGGGTAAAGCATTCGCCGAGTTCGAGACCCTGCGTCGCCCCGATGCGGAAGCCATCGCCGCGATGGCCCTCGAGAACTATGTGGAGATGCGCGACGCAGTGCGCGACCCGCGCTTCCAGCTGCAGAAGAAGCTCGGTTTCCTGCTGGAAGAGCGCCACCCGGGCGTGTTCGTGCCACGCTATTCCATGGTCATGTTCCACCACCTGCCCTACTCCGAAGCATGGAGCCGCGGCGCGCTGCAGCAGGAGATCCTGGATACGCTCACGGCCGGGACGGAGCAGATCGAAGCCGTGGACTTGGCCCGCGCCGACCAGCTGGTGAAGGAACGGCTCGGCCACCTGCCGGCCGTGCGATGAGCCTCCATCCGCTCCTCGCGGGACTCAAGCAGAGCCCCGATTTCTTCCTGCAAAACCTGGACCTGGTGAACCGCCGGGGTCTCGTGGTGCGCCTCAGCGAGGCCGGTTTCCGCCGCGCCTCCTTCCTCGACGACCGCGGCCTGGAGCCGGGCACCCAAGGCGCCTGGTTCCCCCTGGCTCCGATCCTCGAGCGGGCGGCAGAACTCGCTACTCCCCCTCCACCCCTGGCCATCTTCCATGTCAGCCACTGCGGTTCCACGCTCCTCTCCCGTCTCCTGGCCGAACTGCCCGGTTGCCTCCCCCTGCGTGAGCCACTCACATTCCTGACGCTCGCGATGGAACGCCGCGAACTTGGCCGGCCGGCGGCGCGTCTCGACCCCGAGGGCTGGAGCAAACTTTTCGCCGCTTGTCTTAAATTTCTATCACGCGCTTATCGGCCGGACGAGCGGGTGCTCATCAAGGCCACCAGCGCCTGCACCAATCTTGCCAAACCCTTCCTCAGCCATGACGCGGGCGGCCGCGCGCTCTTCCTCTACACCCAGCTCGAACCCTGGCTTGCGACCATGCTCGGCAGCGAGGCGAACCGGGAGAACGGCCGCGCCTACGCGCCTGCCTGGCTGATGGATTTTCATGCTTTGACCGGCCGGGATGAGCCCAAGCTCGCGGAACTCTCGGATGCAGAACAATTCACCCTCAATTGGCTCACGGGGATGCTCACGGCGGAACGTGCCCGTGCAGAGTTCCCATACAGGGTCAGGACATTGGATTTCGACGCTTTCCTGCAAGACACTGCCGGCGGGCTGACGGCGTCCGGCTCATTCTTCGGCCTCGATACGAGCAACGCCGCGGTTGTCGCCGCGGGTCCCTTGATGCAACGCTATGCCAAGAACCCGAGCCAGATCTTCGATGCCGGCACGCGTAAAGTGAAACTCGAAGAAGCCCGCCGCACGCAGGCGGACGAACTGCGGGCCGGGCTCGCGTTTGCCGAGAAGCTCTGCCGGGACATTCCCGCCCTGAAGCTCCTTGACGGCTACTTCAGACGTTCATAGACCAAGAAGGAATAATCGTAGGGATTCTTCGCGTTGGACGTATGATCGTCCCGGGAGACCTGTCTCCACTCCGTATCGCTCAGGGGTGGGAAGAAGGTATCCGCGCCGTCCACCTCCGCCTGTATGCGCGTGAGATAGACCCGGTCCGCCCGCGGCCAGGCGAGGCGGTAGACCTCGCCGCCCCCGATCACCATGAGCTCCGCCAACGGCGCGGCGCGCGCGAGCGCCTCATCGAGGCTCCCGACCCGCTCGCAGCCCGCGGCACTGAACGCGGGGTCACGGGTGAGGACCAGGTTGCGCCGTCCGGGCAGGGGGTGGCCGATGGCGACCAAGGTCTTGCGCCCCATGAGCACCGGCTTCCCCAGGGTCGTGGCCTTGAAGTGCTTCAGGTCCGCCGGCAGGTGCCAGGGCATCACCCCGTCCTTACCGATCTCGTTCCGGCGGCCGACGGCCACGATCAGGGAGACGATCATCCCAGCTTCGCGCCATTCGACACGGGCTTGTCCGGCACCGCCAGCACCACACTGCCGTCCTCCCGGTAGAAACCCGTGATGAGGCATTCGGACATGACGGGGCCGATGCGCTTCGGTGGGAAGTTCACCACCCCTATCACTTGGCGGCCCACCAGCTCCTCGAGCGTGTAGTGGACCGTGATCTGCACCGAGGAGCGGCGTTCACCGACCTCAGGGCCGAAGTCCACCGTGAGCTTGTAGGCGGGCTTGCGCGCCTCGGGGAAAGGTTCGGCCTTCACCACTGTGCCCACGCGGAGCTCCACCTTCTCGAAGTCCTGCCAGCCGATGGTCTCCATCAGACTGCGACCGGAGCCTTTATTGCGGGATGCGACTGATAGTCGGCGATCTCGAAATCCTCGAACTTGTAATCGAAGAGCGAGGCCGGTTTGCGCTTGATGACGAGCCGGGGAAGCGGGTAGGGTTTCCGGGAAAGCTGCTCCGCCACCTGCTGCATATGGTTGGAATACAGATGGCAGTCGCCACCGGTCCAGATGAACTCCCCGGGTTGGAGGTCCGTCTGCTGCGCCACCATGTGGGTGAGGAGCGCATAGGACGCGATGTTGAAAGGCACGCCCAGGAAGATGTCGGCACTACGCTGATAGAGCTGGCAGGAGAGCCCACCGTCCGCCACGTAGAACTGGAAGAAGGCATGGCAGGGCTGGAGCGCCATCTTTTCAAGGTCCGCTACGTTCCAGGCGCTCACGATCATGCGGCGCGAATCGGGCGTCTTCCTGAGCTGCTCCAGCACCTTCGACACCTGGTCGATGTGCCCACCGCTCGGTGTCGGCCAGGAACGCCATTGGTAGCCGTACACGGGCCCCAGCTCACCCTCGTCATTGGCCCACTCGTCCCAGATGCTGACACCGTTCTCCTTGAGATAGCGGGTGTTGGTCTCGCCCCGCAGGAACCACAAGAGCTCGTGGATGATGGAACGGAAATGCAGTTTCTTGGTGGTGACCGCCGGGAAGCCGGCCGCGAGATCGAAACGCATCTGGTACCCGAACACCGACAGGGTTCCGGTGCCGGTGCGGTCCGCCTTGCGCGCCCCGTGCTCGCGCACGTGGCGCATCATCTCGAGGTATTGCTTCACGCGCCGCCCCGCTCGCGGCGGTAGGCGAGCGCGAGCAGGGTCAAACCCGCGAGGATCAGCGGCAGGGACAGCACCTGTCCCATGGTCACCCAACCGAAGGCGAGATAGCCGATCTGTGCGTCCGGCAGGCGCACGAATTCGATCAGGAAGCGGAACGTGCCGTAGAGCAGCGCGAACAGGCCCGAGACCGCCATGGGCGGCCGCTTCTTGGCGGAGAACAGCCACAGCACCGTGAATATCACCACGCCTTCCAGCAAGAACTCGTAGAGCTGGGAGGGATGGTGCGGTGCGCTGAACCCCGAGCTCGCACCATCGCAGTAATAGCCGAAGCGCGGGTCCGCGCAATCGAGACGCATGGCCCAGGGCAAGTCCGAGACCTTGCCCCACAGCTCGCCGTTGATGAAATTGCCGATGCGCCCGGCTCCGAGGCCGATGGGTATCAAGGGAGCGATGAAGTCCGTGAGTTCGAAGAAACCCCGTCTCTGACGGCGACCATAGAGCCACATGGCCGCGAGCACGCCCAGGAGCCCGCCGTGGAAGGACATGCCTCCCTGCCAGACCATGAACAGGGTCCAGGGCGCGTGCCATAGCGTGGTGAAGTCGTAGAACAGCATGTAGCCGATGCGCCCGCCTACCACCACGCCCAGCGCGACATAGAAGAGCAGGTCCTGGAGTTGCTCGACGGTCCATACGCCACCGGACTTCTTCACGCGCGGATAGGCAGCGGCGTAGGCGCCGATGAAGCCGACGAGATAGGTGATGCCGTACCAGTGGATCTTGAGCGGCCCTAGGCCGAGCGCCACGGGGTCGATGTTGGGATAGGTCAGCATGGGACGGTATTTTAAACGACCGGGATGCGGCGTGTCGTCTTAAATGGACGTCGGACTAGGGTTGCACGACCCGCAGATAGAACGCCTTTAGATAGGCGGTCTCGGGAATCGCCGGATGCACCGGGTGGTCCGGCGACTGCATCCCCTGCTCCAGGAGCTGCGCCTCGCGTCCCAAGTGACGCGCGGCCGACTGCACGCCCGCGAGCAGTTCCTCCGCCGGCATGTGGTAGGAGCATGAGCAAGAAATGAGCAAGCCGTCCCGCGGCAAGAGCTGCATGGCGAGCTGGTTCAGGCGCCGGTAGGCTTCGCGGCCCTTCGCCAGGTCCTTGCGGCGCTTCACGAAGGCGGGCGGGTCCAGCACCACCAGGTCGAACTTCTCCCCCGCCTCCTTCAATGCCTTCAGGGCATCGAAGGCATCCGCCTCCCGCGCGCCCACCTTCACTTGGTTGGTGGCGGCGTTGCGTGCCACCCATTCCAGGGCTGTGGCTGAACTGTCAACGCAGGTCACCTCATCCGCACCATGGGCCGCCGCCTGTATCCCCCAGGCGCCCACGTAGCTAAACACGTCCAACACCCGCAGCCCCTTCACATAGCGGAAGAGGCGCGCACGGTTGTCATGCTGGTCGAAGAACCAGCCGGTCTTCTGGCCGCCGCTGAGCGGGACCTCGAACCGGAGGCCGTGCTCGACCACCGTCACGGTCTCCGGCACGGCACCGAGAGCCGTCTCCACATAGAGCGGCAGTCCTTCCAGCTCGCGGATGCCCACATCGTTGCGAAACAGGACCGCCGCGGGCTTGAGCACCTTCACCAGCGTCGCGACGATGTCCTCCTTCATCCTCTCCATGCCGGCGGTGGTGATCTGGGCCACCAGCACCTCTCCGTAGCGGTCCACCACCAGACCCGGCAACCCGTCCGATTCGCCGAATACCAGCCGGTAATAGGGTTCTCGATAGAGCCGCTCGCGCAGCGCCAGGGCCTGGTTCAGCCGGTGGACCAGCAACGAACGGCCGGGAGGATGTTCCGGGTCCCGGGATAGGATGCGCGCACAGATGAGGGAATTGGGGTTCACGTAACCTGAACCCAGCGGCTGACCGCTCGCCGCCTGGATCTCCACCGCCTCCCCCGGGGTGAATCCCTGCAGTGGGCTCCGGGTCGTATCCACCTCGTTGCTGAACACCCACAGATGCCCGGCGCGCAGGCGGCGGTCCTCGTTCTTCTTAAGGATGAGCGTAGGCAGGGACATGGGGTGCATGCGAGGCGGTATTATTGGGGTCATTCTAGCAGCCAACTCCATGAGCGACGCCACGCAAGCTAACCGATTGGGCAAGGAGACGAGCCCCTATCTCCTGCAGCACGCCCATAATCCCGTGGACTGGCATCCCTGGGATGAGACGGCACTCGAGCGGGCGCGTGCCGAGGATAAGCCTGTGCTCCTGTCCATCGGTTACGCCGCCTGTCACTGGTGCCACGTGATGGCCCACGAGTCCTTCGAGGACCCGGAGACCGCCATGCTCATGAACCGGCTGTTCGTGAACGTGAAGGTGGATAGGGAAGAACGGCCCGATCTCGACCGCATCTACCAGCTTGCCCACCAGCTCCTGACGCAGCGTGGCGGCGGCTGGCCGCTCACGGTCTTCCTGGCCCCCGGGGACCTGACGCCGTTCTTCGCCGGTACCTATTTCCCACGGGAAGCGCGCTACGGCATGCCCGCCTTCCGCGAGGTCCTGAGCCGCACTGCGGAGTTCTACCGGGAGCACAAGGAAGAGCTCGTCAAGCAGAACGCCGAGCTCCGGGGCATATTCCAACGCATCAGCGAGCAGGCCGCTCCCGCCGCCGATGCCCTTGATTCCGGGCCGATCGGCGCGGTGCTCGGCGTGCTGCTCAACTCCTTCGACCCACGCGACGGCGGCTTCGGCCGCGCTCCGAAGTTCCCCCACGCCGCCGACCTGGAGCTCCTGCTGCAGGTAGCCGCGAGCCCGGGCATCGAGCAGGAGACCCGCCGCACCTGCCGGCACATGGCCGCCCTCACCCTGCGGCACATGGCCCAAGGCGGCATCAACGACCAACTCGGCGGCGGCTTCTGCCGCTACTCCGTGGACAACAGCTGGAGCATCCCGCATTTCGAGAAGATGCTCTACGACAACGGTCTGCTGCTCGGCGTCTATGCCCAAGCCTGGCGCTACACCGGCGACCGCTCGTTCCGCGAAGTTGCCGGCGAGACCGCGGACTGGGTGCGGCGCGAGATGCAGTCCACGGACGGCGGTTACTATTCGAGCCTCGATGCGGACTCTGAGGGTGAGGAAGGGAAGTTCTACGTCTGGGACCGGGCGGAGGTCCAGGCGCTGCTCGACGAATCCGAGTTCGCCGCCTTCGCGGAGCGCTACGGCCTCGACGACCCGCCGAATTTCGAGGAGCGCTGGCATCTGCGCGTGAACCTGGATGCCGCGCGGCGGGTGCCGCCCCCGCGACCCGATGAGGAGACGCTCGCACTGCTGCGCTCCGCCCGGCAGAAACTCCTCGCGGCCCGCGAGCGGCGGCCGCGCCCCGGCCTGGATGACAAGGTGCTCACCGCCTGGAACGGCCTCATGATCCACGGCATGGCCCTCGCCGGCCGGTTGCTGGAGCGGCCGGAATACGTGGAGTCCGCTACCGCCGCCGCGCGCTTCATCCGCGCACATCTCTGGAAGGACGGGCGCCTACAGGCCGTCTTCCGGGCGGGACAAGCGAAGCATCCGGGCTACCTGGACGACTATGCCTTCCTGCTGTCGGGCCTGGTGGAACTGGTACAGGCGCGCTGGGACAGCGCCACGCTCGGCTGGTGCCGCCAGCTCGCCGATGGCTTGCTCGAACACTTCGAGGACAAGGAACGCGGCGGATTCTGGTTCACGGCGGCGGATCAGGCGACGCCGCTCCACCGCCCGAAGAGTTTCAGCGACGAATCCATGCCCTCCGGCAATGGCATCGCGGCCCGCGCGCTCCTGACCCTCGGACATCTCGCGGCGGAACCTCGTTACCTGGAAGCGGCGGAGCGGGCGCTCAAGTGCGCGTTCCCCATGATGAACCAGTACCCC
>DATIEQ010000233.1:0-5631 GCA_035455665.1 Gammaproteobacteria bacterium
TGAGGGCCGACACCACCCTGGAGAAGCTGGCCAAGCTCAAGCCCGCCTTCGACAAGACCAGCGGCAAGGGCACGCTCACTGCGGGCAACTCCACCCCGCTCACGGACGGCGCCTCGGCGGTGCTGCTGGCCACTGAGGACTGGGCCAAGGCCCACGGCCTGCCGGTGCAGGCCTACCTCACCCACACCGCCACCGCGGCGGTGGACTTCGCCGGCCAACAGGGCCCTAAGGAGGGCCTGCTCATGGCGCCCACCTATGCAGTGTCGAAGATGCTGGACAAGGCGGGCCTGAAGCTGCAGGACTTCGACTTCTACGAGATCCACGAGGCCTTCGCGGCCCAGGTGCTCTGCACCTTGAAGGCCTGGGAGTCGGCGGACTACTGCCGCACGAAACTGGGCCGTCAGTCGCCCTTGGGTTCTATCGACCGCAGCAAGATGAATGTGAAGGGCGGCAGCGTCGCCCTCGCTCACCCCTTCGGCGCCACCGGCGGTCGCGTGCTCGGCACCATGGCGAAGCTCCTGGCCCAGAAGGGCAAAGGGCGAGGCCTCGTCTCGGTCTGCACCGGCGGCGGTCAGGGCGTCACCGCGATATTGGAGCGCTGACTCAAAGCTGCTGCGCTCGGCAGGGCGTTGTTGCGCTTCGGACTCGCAGTCGGTCACGTACACCAAGAGTACGCTCCCTCCTGCTCGCCTCGCGCGCCTAGCCCTGCCTTCGCTCGCGACGCTTCGAGTTGGCTTTAAGAAATTAAAGCTAGCTGGATAAATTTGAAGTGCAGCTGGGGCAACGCGTTGCCTTCATGCTGATGGTCGAGAAGCAATACGGACATTCCTTGGTACTGGGCACAGCCCCCGGCTGCGGCTTCTCCAGCCGCTGCTGCATGCGGTGCATGCCGCTGATGAGCATGAACACCGCGAAAGCCACGATGACGAAGCTGATGACGGTGTTGATGAACAGGCCGTAGTTCAGGGTCACGGCGCCGGCGTTGTGGGCGGCGGCCACGCTGGCGTAAGGCCCCGCCTCCTTCGCGCCCTCCTTCAGCACCACGAACAGGTTCGAGAAATCCACGTTGCCGAGCAAGAGGCCGATGGGCGGCATGATCATGTCGTCCACCAAGGATTTCACGATGGCGCCGAAGGCGGCGCCGATGATGATGCCCACCGCCATGTCCACCACGTTGCCGCGCATGGCGAAGTCCCGGAATTCCTTCAGCATGGCCGCTCTCCCCTGATATCCGCGCGCTTTGGTGCGCCCGCAGAAGCTTAGCACCGGCTCTTTTATGAGCGACGCCTCGGCTAGAATGCCTGCGTGAACCGGCCACGCCCCCCCGCCCCCGCCGACGCGCGCGACCGCCGCGCGGGCGTGCTGCTCGTGAACCTGGGCACGCCCGACGCCCCCACGTCCGCGGCGCTGCGCCGCTATCTCGGGGAATTCCTCGCGGACCCGGACGTGGTGACCCTGCCCCGGCTCTTGTGGTGGCCCATCCTGCACGGTCTCGTGCTGCGCACGCGCCCGGCGAGGTCCGCCGAGGCCTATCGCCGCATCTGGACGGATGAGGGCTCGCCTCTCCTGGTCAACACCCTGGCGCTCAAGGACAAATTCGCCGCCGCGCTGCAACAACGGCTCGGCAGCAAGCCTGCCGTCGCCGTGGGCATGCGCTACGGCAAGCCTTCGTTACTCGCCGCATTGACCGAACTCAGGGATGCCGGCGTGGAGCAGCTGCTGGTGCTGCCCCTCTATCCCCAGTACGCCCGCGCCACCACCGGCTCCACCGCGACCGCGCTGCAGGCTGCGCTGCGGAAGCTCGCCTGGTCGCCCGCGCACGCGCTCGTGCGCGGCTATCCCGAACAGCCTGCCTACATCGCGGCGCTCGCGGAAAGCGTCCAGGAACACTGGGCCGCTCATGGCCGCGGCGGCAAACTCCTCGTCTCCTTCCACGGCATACCCAAACAGGTCTCGGACACGGGCGACCCTTACCGCGGCCAGTGCGAGGCTACCGCGCGGCTCCTCGCGGAACGGCTCGGGCTCAAGGACGGCGAATGGCGGCTCGTGTTCCAATCCCGTTTCGGCAAGGCGGAATGGCTGCAGCCCTACGCGGAGGACGCGCTGCGGGAACTCGCGGCAAACGGCGTGAAGGACGTGGACGTCATCTGTCCCGGTTTCGCGGCGGATTGCCTCGAGACCCTCGAGGAGATCGCGCTCCGTTATGCCCAGACCTTCCGGGACGCAGGCGGCGCGGAACTGCGCTACGTGCCGGCCCTCAACGCACGCGACAGCCACGTGCGCTCGCTCGTAGAGCTCACACTCCTCAACCTGCGCGAACTGCGCGCGGCCGGCGCCTGAGGCGATGCATGCTGGGTGAATTCCTGGAGATCGCGCTCACCACGCCGGACATCCTGGCCTCGGTGGAGTTCTACCGGAAGCTCGGCTTCAGCGAGGCCCCCGTGGGCGGCGCGCGCCGCCATCCCTATACGGTCATGACCGACGGACGCCTGTACCTCGGCTTGCACAAGCGCGAGGCCATCTCCCCGGCCCTCTGCTTCGTGCTGCCGGACTTGAGCCGCCATCTCCCGGCCCTGGAGACGCTCGGTATCCAGCTCGAGTTCTGCAACATCGGGCTCGATCAGTTCAACGAGCTCGGCTTCGCGGATCCCGACGGCGGGATGGTCACGCTGGTCGAGGCCCGCACCTATTCGCCGGTGCACTCGGCCCACGTGGAGCCCTCCCACTGCGGCTATTTCCTGGAATACCGTCTGCCGGTCCGGGATCCAGGGGAAAGCGCGCGCTTCTGGGAATCCCTGGGGCTCATCGTCACACCCGCCGAGGACGGCCGCCCTGCGCAGGCCTCCTGGGGCGGCATCAACTTGGGGCTGCCGAAGGCGCGTCGGGGCATACGGCCGGCGCTCGTCTTCGAGAACGGCAAGCTCGGGGAGACCGCGGCCCTGCTCGAGATGCGCGGCCTACCCGCACGGGAAGAGGACGGCGCGCTGCGGGTCGAGACGCCGGAGGGCCTGGAGCTCATCCTCCGGCCGGACACCCCATAACGCGTGTTCGAGTCCGCTGCGCCTGATCGAAGGGACTGAACGATGCAGCCAGGTGGCGATACTAGTTGAGCACGCGGTCCAGCCGGTCGGTGTCGTTGATGACGGCCCAACTCCCGCCGTCCTTGGTCACCAGCTGCTTCCAGTGGTCCAGCCGGTCCATGTAGCGCTGCGGGTTCACGTTGTCGGCATGCTCCTTGGTCACGTCCACGGCGAGCACCTCCGCCCCCTCGAGCGGCAGCTTGGACTTGCGCACATAGCCCTTGGGCAGGTCCTCGTCCAGGTCCGAGAACACCAGGATGTAGCGCCGGCCCGCGCCGCTCTCGTCCAGCGACTCCGCCGCCTGCAACAGCGCGCCGCTCACGTCGGTCTTGGTGCTGGGCTTGCGCGCGGCGAAGAACTGGTCGAGGCGCGCCCGGAACGCGCGCTTCTGCTCGTTGGCGACGGAGGGCCGGTCATCGAACGTGATCTTCCCCACCACGTCGTCCTGCGTGAAACTGCCGCTGTCGATCTTGCCCACGAAGAGCGAATCGCCGCTCACCAAGGTACCGAGCAGGTAGTTGATGACCGGGTTGGCGGCATCGAGCTTCTGGTTGTAGCTCTCCGAGACGTCGAGCAGGACGTACACGGCGCGGGCGTGCCGGCCGCCACTCGCGGTGCAGCCGGCGGCGAGCGACAGGATCGCGAGGAAACTGATTAGCAGGCGGCGCATGGCGTCCTCCTCAGGCGGGCTTCTTCTGGCTCTGCGGATGATGGGCACGGAAGCTCCGCAGCCAGCGCTCGGCGAAGAGCAGCGGCGCCACCAGGATGTCGTAGAAGGCGATCAGCAGCCGGGCGAGCGAGTCGGTGAGGGTGCCGACGAGGCGCAGGCCGAAGGCCGTGAGCCGCAGCGCCGCCGCGCCCGCGAGGCCGGAGACGGTGCGGCCCGAGTGCACGAACATCTCCAACGGGATCGCCGCCCAGGCGAGCAGGAAGGGCAGGATGAAGCCCAGCACCATCTGCGCCAGCGACGGCAGCCAGCGGTACTGGAAGGCCGCGGTGACGGGCACCGCGCCGCCGGCGAGCTGCTGGATGAGCGCCTCCTTGTCGGCGGCTAGCATGTTGCGCATGAAGCCCAGGCTCGCCTCGATGCACGCCAGCACGGTCAGGAAGCACAGCATCAGCACGAACACCCGGCGGCGGGTCTTGTCCTCCATGGTGCCGACGGCGGGGAAGAGGTGGGTGAAGCGCAACGAGTCCATGAGGAATACACCCACCGAGATCTCCATGGCCACCAGCATCAGGGCGGCCACGTCCGAGGCGCGGAACGGGCCGATGTAGCTCGCCCCGCCCACCATCTCCGACATGGGCATGGCGATCAGGTTGAAGTTGATGACGCCGCCCACGACGGTGATGCAGAGCAAGAGCGTCGCCACGAAGAACTGGGTGACGGCGGAGGACTTCAAGGTCTCCTCCACCGGGTCGGTGTCCTTCAGGATCTCCTCCATGCGCGCGATCTGGTTGTCGATCTTCTGGGTGCGCTCCCCGAGCCCCGTGAAGAGCTTCTCCAGGCTCTCGAGCTTATGGTTCATGGTGCGCCACATCGGCAGCATCTTCTGCAAGAGCGCGTGGCGTTGGCTCGAGGCTTTACGGTACGCCTCCACCACCTGCTTGCTGGAACGGTCCAGCACCGTCTCCACGTTGCGCAGGATGGTGCCGACCAAGGGGTCGCCGCTCGCGGGGATACGGGCGATGGTGTCGATGGCGCTCACCCAAGCGGGCGGCATGGGCGGCACCTCGCCGGACTTCTGGAAATCCTCCTCCACCTTCGTCGCCACGCCGGAGAGCTGGCGATTGAGCGCCGGGTAGCCGGAGAGGTCGCGGTTCACGTAGGCCGCGACCCGCTCGAACTCCCGCTGCAGCTTCTGCACCTGGTGCTCGCGGGCCTGGGCCAGCATCACCTCGCGGTTGCGCGCCGTGAGCCGCTCGGAGACGTGCAAGAGAGAATAGGCGGCGAGCCTCAGGCTCCGGTACAACAGCCGGCCGAGACCGCGCAGCAGCCGGTGTGCCGGCCGGCGCGCGATGTAGAGCACGATGACCAGCAGCGCCAGCCAGGCGACGGCCGTCACTGCGGAAGAATTGGCCCACAGAGTCATGAGATGCGACATGGTGCTGCTCCCGGCGCGACGGCCGCCGCTGTTTTTAGACGCTACTTGAACGCTGGGGACGGCGGGCACGTTTTCAAGCGCTGCCGTCACATCGCTCTTGCGGCGATATGTCGCAACGTTAATCGGTGAAGAGAGGGATAACAGTGACGGGAATCGCAGTCCCACCCGATATACGGATGCAAGTGTTCTTATGTATGCAACGCTTAAGTAAACACCGCCGTCGAATGTGCCTTCAGGTTTTCACCCGATATCCATGAAGAGCGGGCTTTCCGATTTCGGACACCCCGAGCGATCGCGGATTTTTAAGATTTCTTTCGATCCAGCCACACCACCAATCCCTTGGCGTTGAGCTCCACGTCCATCGCCAGCCATTCGTCCACGGTCTTCTGCTCCAGCGTACAGCCGTGCGCGCGCACGCGGTTCGCGAGGAATGCGTGCATCTTGTG
>DATIEQ010000234.1:0-5526 GCA_035455665.1 Gammaproteobacteria bacterium
GGGCGAGGAACGGTGGCGGAATATCGTGGACGGTTTCGTGGCGCGGGTGGGGCAAGGCGACGTGACCGGGGGTTTCGTCGAGGCCATCGGCGCCTGCGGCGAGGCGATGGCCAGACACTATCCCGCCCAGGCAGGTGACACGGATGAACTATCCGACGGGCTGATCGAGATCTGACGCGGCCGCGTCAGATGCGTCCGGAGCTCTCCAGCATCTCGAGCCCCTTCTTGAGGTCCCCGCCCAGGTTCTTCTCCTCGGCGAGGTACTGCGGCGTCTCCTTGTCGAGCTTGGCGCGGCCCTCGATCACGAGCGCGTCCCAATGCTTGGGGTTCTGGCCGTCCTTGCCGATCCACAGGATGGCCTTGAGCTCGGCGAGCTGCTCCTTGTCGAAGCGCACCAGCATGCCGACCACCTGGTCGAACTCGTCGCGTTCGGAGTAGCCGATCAATTCCCACACTTGCTTGGGACGTAGGGCCTTCATGAGGGTTCGCTTCTTCTGGGGGGCGGGCAGGGAGGTTAAGCCTAGCGCAAATCCCGCCTCATGTTACAGCCCTTCCAGGACGGCGGGTGGGGTGGTGGGTCCGGCGCATCGCGCCGGACGACCGGCCAGGGAACGGCCGGGCTGGTCAGCACAACAGGGAAGTTTCGATGCGTAGGGGTTTAGAGCCCGTCGATATTGGCGGGCGGAGTAGTCGCTTTCTTATAGCCCTTGGGGCGGATGGCGACGGTGTTCTTGATGAGAGTACAGAGGCTGCCGTCCGCGAGGTAATAACCGTAGTCGAAAGTGGGAGTGGAACGGCCCTTGGTCTTGAGTTCCGCGGCGATGGCTGCTTCCTGCTCCGGCGCCATGACGAAGCGCAGTTCGAGGTCGGTGCTCCCACCCCGCTGGAAATCGACGCTCATGGCGCGGGTCCAGACCGAGTAGCCCGGGAACACCCGTGCGCAGGCGATGGCGGCGATGGGGTCCGCGAGGGCGGCCTGGTAGCCGCCGAACATCACGCCGCCCGGATTGCGGGACACGCTGTTGAGCGGCAGGCGGATGCGCACCCGCCGCCAGCCGTCGGCGATCTCCAGCACCTTGACGCGCATCAGGAAGAACGGCGGGTAGAGCTCGAGGCGCTTCGCCTCGGGCAGGAACTTCAGGTTGGAAATGACACGCAGCAGGCTCATACTTTTCCCATCTTAACCCGTGCGGATGCAGCCATGCGGAGCGTGCAAAGCTGGCTCGACGAGTACGGCGAGAGCCATCGCAACCCGACCAACAAACTCATCCACTGGATCTGCGTGCCGCTCATCATGCTGAGCGTGCTCGGCTTGCTGCTCGCTGTGCCGCGGCCCGCCGTGTTCGCCTCCCTGAGTCCCTACGCGAACTGGGCCACGCTCTTGATCCTGGCGTCCTTGGTCTATTACTGCCTGCTCTCGCCACGGCTCGGCGCGGGCATGCTCATCGTGACCGTGCTCATGTATCTGCTACTCGGCGTGCTCGCGGGCCTGCCCTGGCCGCTGTGGGCGACGAGCGCCGGGATCTTCGCCGGTGCCTGGATCGGCCAGTTCATCGGCCACAAGATCGAGGGGAAGAAGCCGTCCTTCTTCAAGGATCTGCTCTTCCTGCTCATCGGCCCTCTTTGGCTGCTGGCGGCTCTCTATAGGAAACTGCAAATTTCATATTAAAAGCTGCTGCGCTCGACATGACTTTGTTGCGCGCCGGCTCGAAATCCTCATTTACTGACGTGTAAACTCCGGTTTCTCGCCGTCGTGCGCCTCGTCCTGTCATCGCTCGCGACGCTTTTAAATGAAATTGAAAACGATCGCCTATTGAGTCAGCGCGTCTTCTTGCCCTTTCCCGCCGCCGCTTTCTTCGCCAGGATGGCGATGTTTCCCTGCACGTCCTTCAGCATGGTGTCGCGGCTGTAGTCCTTGTGGTGCGCGGCGAATTCCTGCGCCTTGGCCGTGAGCGCCGCCTCCTGCTGCCTGAGCTGGCCGAAGATCTCGCCGAACTTCGCGCCGTCCAAGGGGGCGATGAGGCCCGCGCCCAGTTTCACCACGTTCTGGGCGCCGATGCGCTCCGGCAGGAACATGGGCATCAGCAGCTGCGGCTTGCCGGCCAGGAGCGCCGTGCTCGCGATGTTGTGGCCGCCGTGGCTCACGGCGTAGTCGCACTGGCGGGCGGCCGCGAACACGTTGAGCGGCTTGTCGGCGAAGGCGAGGTTCGTGCCTTTGTATTTGTCGCGCAGTTCCGCCGGGAAACGGGCCATGAACACCAGCACCGAGCAGCCGCTCTCCTTCAGGGCCTCGAGCACGCCGGGCAGCTTCTCGAAGAGTTCGAGGTAGGCGAACACCTTCTTGCCGTTGCCCGCCGGCCAGACGGGCGCGGCGCCCTCGTCCGGCTGGTAGACGCCCATGTAGACGACGTCGCCGCCGCCACGCTTGCCGTACTCATCCATCTCGGGGAAGGCATAGATCTCCTGCCGGTCCACGTGGTAGAGGTCGCAGAGCCGCTCGAGCGGCGGGGATTTGAGCGCGCCGAGCGCCTTGTTCATCTCGCCGAGCACGCGGCTCTCCCGCGCCTGCATGGCCTTGGGGTCGGCGTCCTTCACCCAGGGACGCAGGTTCGGCAGCGGTGACACGGGCGGCGGGATGAGGAAGCCCGTGCCCACCACCAGCGTCGGGATGCCGAGGCCGCGGCTCGCGAGCAGCGCACCCGGCGCGTGCAGCACGCGCAGCACGTCCGGCGCGTGGCGCTCGATGAGCCCACGCCAGGCCCGCAGGCGCCCGAGCATGCGCGCCGACTCGCCGTAGTCCGCGTTGATCATCTGGTCGGCGAAGGTCATGGGGCGGCGCACCGTCATGAGCGGCCTGCTCACGGGCGTCGGCGCCTGCATCAGCTCGAAGTCCCTGCCGACGATGCGCTCCGCATGCTTCAGGTCCCGGTAGGCGAGACTCACCTCATGGCCGGCGGCCTTGAGTGCCCGCGCGCCCATGGTGAAGCCCTCGATGTAGGCGTAGCCGTCGCCCAGTTCCCAGCATTGCAATACTCTGGCCATGGTTCCCCGCTTCGTGTCTGGATCGGTTATCGATGGGATCTAGCGGCACACGCCGCATTTGACCGCGGCCTCTCTGACAGCCTGCGCCACCACGGTGTGTATGTGGATGTCCAAAGGATCGGGCAGGAGCTCGTCCTTGGGCGCGAGGGCGGCGAGCTTGTCCGCCGCCGCGAACAGCATCTCGTCGGTGAAGCAGGTGGCGCGGGCGTCGAGCGCGCCGCGGAAGAGCGCCGGGTAGCCGAGCGCGTTGTTCACACTGCGGCCGTCGGTGGCATAGGCGGCCCCCGCCTCGAGGGCAAGCCGCGCGCTGATCTCGGGCTCGGGGTTCGAGAGCGCGAAGATGAGCTGGCCCTTCCTCACCTGCTCGGGCTTGATGAGGCCCTTCACCCCGGTGGTGGCGATGACGATGTCCGCCTTCTGCATCAGCTCGTCGAGCGTCGCGCGCTTGCCGCCCAGGCGCTCGACCCGTGTGAGCGCTTCCTCGCGCTTGTCGGCGCCCAGCACCGCTTTGACACCGTAGCGGCTGAGGAGCCGCACGATGCCGATGCCGGCGGCGCCCAAGCCGATCTGGCCCACGACGCAGGACTTGAGGTCGCGCTTCACCCGGTGGGTGGCGGAGATGAGCGCCGCGAGCGTCACCACCGCGGTGCCGTGCTGGTCGTCGTGCAGCACCGGCTTCTTGAGCTTCTTGACCAGGGTCTCCTCCACCTCGAAGCACTCCGGCGCGCCGATGTCCTCGAGGTGGATGGCGCCGAAGGAGGACTCGATGGCGAGCACCGTGTCGATGATCTTCTTGGGGTCCGTGTCCGTGAGCAGGATGGGGATGCCGGAGATGCCGGTGAACTTGGCGTAGATCATGGCTTTGCCTTCCATGACCGGCAGGCCGGCCAGCGCGCCGATGTGGCCGAGCCCCAGGATCGCCGTGCCGTTGGTGACGATGCCGACGGTGTTGCCGAGGTTGGTGTAGTCCCAGACCTTGGCTGGGTCCTTCTGGATGGCGAGGCTGACCCGCGCCACGCCCGGCGTGTACACGTCGCGCAGCTGCTGCTGCGAGTCGAGCGGCGCCTTGGACACCATGTGGATCTTGCCGCCCTTGTGGCGGTCGAACACCCGGTCGGACTTGCCGATGATCTTGGCGTTCGGCAGGGCGTTGATCTTGTCGTAGAGGCTGCGGTCCGCCTCCTCGTCCATCTCCAGGGTCACTTCCCAGATGGTGCGGTCCTGCTCGCGGCGCACCGCGTTGATGTCCTCCACCACGACCCCCGCCTCGCCGATGACCTGCAGCACCTTGGCGAGGCTCCCGGGCTTGTGGTGGGACTCGATGAGCAGGATTTCCGGGATGCGCATGGCGTTCCTATGCGGTTATTTGATTACGTTGAAAAAGACCATCCATGGTCTTTTTCAACTCGCTCCGCCGCGGCACATGTCCGCGGCTCGCTCCGGGAATCGAACACGGAAGTGTTCGATTCCCGTGCGACCCATCCTTGGACCGCCCCGCAGGCCCTTATCAACGGCCTGCGGGGCGCGACTGAATCCGGTGAGCCGTTACGGTATCATATGCGGCCCTGTCGGAGCCCAGTTCCCGCGGAAAATCCGATAGATACCAAAGAGTTACAAAGCGTCGCGCGGGCCCCGGAGAATTTTGTGAAAACCCTGAATCCCCTCGATTTGTACGACGTCCGCGGCCTGCTGTCCGAAGAGGAGCAGCTTGTGCAGGACACCACCGCCCGCTTCGTGGACGAGAAGGTGCTGCCCATCATCGGCGAGTGCTTCGAGAAGGGTCGTTTCCCCAAGGAGCTCATCCCGGAGATCGCTTCCCTGGGACTCCTCGGCAGCTCCATCCAGGGCTATGACTGCGCGGGGCTGAACGGCGTCTCCTACGGCCTCATCTGCCAGGAACTGGAGCGGGGCGACTCGGGCCTGAGGAGCTTCGTCTCGGTGCAGTCCTCGCTCGTCATGTACCCCATCTACGCCTACGGCTCCGAGGAGCAGAAACAGAAGTGGCTGCCCGCCATGGCGCGGGGCGAGAAGATCGGCTGCTTCGGTCTGACCGAGCCCCACGGCGGCTCCGACCCATCCAACATGAAGACCACTGCCAAGAAGAAGGGCGGGGACTGGGTGCTGAACGGCGCCAAGATGTGGATCACGAACGGGACCATCGCCGACGTGGCGGTGGTCTGGGCCGATACCGACGAGGGCATCCGCGGTTTCCTCGTCGAGAAGGGCAGCAAGGGCTTCGATGCCCCCGAGGTGCACCACAAGATGTCGCTGCGCGCCTCCGTCACTTCTGCGCTCTACTTCGACAACGTGGTGGTACCCGAGGCGAACCGCCTGCCGAAGGCGGAGGGCCTGAAGGGCCCGCTCGGCTGCCTCAGCCAGGCCCGCTACGGCATCACCTGGGGCGTCATCGGCGCGGCCCAGGCTTGCCTGCGCGAGGTGCTGGAATACACCAAGACCCGCGAGCTCTTCGGCCGTCCGCTGAAC
>DATIEQ010000235.1:0-3976 GCA_035455665.1 Gammaproteobacteria bacterium
CGTTGATCGCGGTGACTTCCTTCTTGCCGGACGACTGCACGTGGAACACAGCGCGCTGCAGCACGCGCTGGAAGCCGAGCGTCGGCTGCACGTCGGGGTCGGGTGATTCCACGCGCGGCGTGCTCTGCTGGATGTAGTCCACGAGCTCGTGGCGCAGCACGTCCACGCCCGCCCCGCAGGCCTTGAGCACTTCAGCCACCTGCGGCGCATCCAGGAGCGTGAGCAGCAGGTGCTCCACGGTGATGAACTCGTGGCGCTTCGCGCGCGCGTCCTTGAAGGCCGCGTTGAGGCAGAACTCGAGTTCCTTGCTCAGCATGGCCTCACTCCTCCTCCAGGGTGCAGAGCAGCGGGTGCTGGTGCTTGCGGGAATAGTCGTTCACCTGGGCTGCCTTCGTCTCCGCGATCTCGTAGCTGAACACGCCGCATACGCCTTTGCCGCGGGTATGCACGTGCAGCATTATCTGGGTCGCCTTGGGGCGGTCCATGCGGAAGAAGGTCTGCAGTATCTCCACCACGAACTCCATGGGTGTGTAGTCGTCGTTCAACAGCACCACCTTGTAGAGGGGGGGCCGCTTGATGCGCGGCTTGGCCTCGTCCACCAGGAGGCCGTGGCGTTGCTCCTCGTCGGTGCGCTCCTCGCTCATGAGTTAATTTTAGCCGAATTTGCCGAAAACAAGTCCCCCGCCGACTACGGCGGTCATGCGCCAAGCAGTGAGATTGCTCCACGAGCGAATCGCCACGGGCCACGAACAGTGGACCCAATAAATCCCGGGTGAAGCATCGGATAGAACCCGGGACCGGGTTCGCCATGACCGCTAGTTACCAAGCCGTTACTTGGTCTTGAACGTGAATACGCCGTCCCAGCCCGCGCCGGGCGGCTGCGTCCTGAAATGGGTCACCCGGTCGAGGTATATCGCATACAGCTTCCGGCCCGGGCTCGCCTGCTGCAGCGCGAAGAATTCCTTCTCGGCCCCGTCCCAATCCTGGTTGCGATAGGCGGCCAGCGCCTGCTTATGTCGCGTGAGCAGGGACTTGAGGTTCTTGTCCACTGCGTCCTTGGGACCCAAGGGCTCGTAGATTGCGACCGGCTGCTCCTTGCCCTTGACCCGCACCCGGTCCAGCTCCAGGTAGGCGAAATCCGGCACCGCGGTCTTGGTCATCTCGCTGCAGATGATCTGCACGCCGTACTGCTTGGTCAGCCCCTCGAGGCGCGAACCCAGGTTGACCGCGTCGCCCATCACCGTATAGGCGCGGCGGAACTCGGAGCCCATGTCGCCCACGCTCATCACGCCCGTGGTCATGCCGACGCCGATGCGCAGCTCAGGCCAGCCCTTCTGCTTGAAGGTCGCGTTCAGCTCCGTGAGCAACCGCGTCATGTCCAGCGCGGTCTCCAGGGCGTGACGCGCATGGTCCTTGTCGGTCATGGGCGCGCCCCAGAAGGCCATGATGGCATCGCCCATGTACTTGTCGATGGTGCCGCGATGGGTGTGGATCGCGCGGGTCATGGGCGTCAGGTACTCGTTCATCAGGTGGCTCAGGTCCTTCGGCTGCATGGCTTCCGAGATGCTGGTGAAGTCGCGCACGTCCGCGAACATCACCGTCAGCTCGCGGCTATCGCTCTCCATGGAATAGCCTTCCTGCTGCGAGTCCATCTCCTCCACCAGCTCCGGCGGGATGTACTGGCTGAACATGCGCGACAGGTGACGCTTGCCGCGGGATTCGATGAAGAAACCGTACAGCGAATGCAGCATGAACAGCACGACCAGGTAGAGCAGCGGCGAGGCGAGCGGGAACACCACGTTGCCGTACTGCCACAGGGCCAGGTCCCCGAAGAAGACGACCAGGGCCGTCCCGACCATGATCAGGCTCGCGACCGTGATGGACTTGCGTATGGCAGCCCAGCTGATGAGCAGGGTGATCAGGAACAGCAGCACGGCGTGCGCACCGCGCAGATACTGCGGATGGGCGTCCTTGATGCGGTTGTCGAAGACGCCGGACAGGAAGTTCGCATGCACCTCGACACCCGGGTAGACGCTGCTCACCGGCGTGGCGCGGATGTCCTGCAGCCCGGCGGCCGAGGTGCCGACATATACGATCGCGTCCTTGAGTGCCTCCGACTTGGCGATGCCCTTGATGACGTCGGTTGCCGAGATATAGGGGAAGCTCTGGTAGTAGCCCCGGTACGGCACGAGTGCGCTCATCTGGTCGTTCACCGGGATCACGGCATTACCGACGACGATGTCCTCGAGGTGCCCCATGTCCTTGACGCCGCCGTCGAACCCCAGTTGCACCGGTGCGTTGTTCTGCAACACCTGCAGCACGGCGAGGTCGAGAGAGCCATAGGCGTTGCCGCCGTACTCGATCAACTGGTCCGCCCAGCGGATGGAACCGTCGTCATCCACGGAATTGGAGAAGAACCCTTGCGCCGCGGCCGTCTGGGCGAGGATCGGCAGGTTGGTGGTGTAGCCCACCGCATGCGGGAACTGTATGCCGGGATACTGCGAACCGACGGAAGCGATGGTGGGTGGAGACAGCTGCCCCACTTTCCGGTCGCCGCCCGGCGTATTCGGTCCGTAGAACACATAGCCGAGTGCGACCGGCCGGTGCTGCATGCTGGCAGCGAAGATCTTGTCCCTCTCGAGTTGCGGGCGGACGGCCTCGGTCTGCTTCAGGAAGGCCGGATCTTTACCCAGGGGACCGGAATTCAGTTGATCCAATAGCGCCAGATCCTGGCTCCGATCCGCTTCCGGGAAGGAGATGTCGAAGGCCACGAGTTTGACGTGATAGAGGTTGAACAGCTGATCCATCATCATCGCGAACTTGTCGCGGGGCAGCGGCCACTGGCCCTGCTCCTTCAGCGTCTTGTCGTCGATGTCCACGATGACGATGCGCTTGTCCACGGTGCCCGGCATGGTCAGGCGCACGCGCGCGTCGTAGGAGAAACGCTCCAGCTGGTCCACCAGCCTCAGGGGCAGAGAGCCATGGATGTAGGCGATGAAGCACAGGAACAGCGCCAGACTGATGGCGACCCTGATCAGCTGACGTGCGGTCAAAAGACACCCCAGGGACAAGTGTTTTTATGTCTTCTTAGTGTATCCGATACCGGTCGGAGCCCGCGCGCCCCTTGAGGGTGCGGGGGGCGCCCGTTATGATGATTTGTTTGTCTGCGGCCGGTGTAGGCCGGATTTGAACGGGCCCGTTGTTTATATGCAAACCCTTCCCTTGCGCGCACCGATGATGACCGACCTGCTACGCCGTTTGCGCGTTTCCTGGCCGCGCCTCTTGCCGGCCGCTGTGAGCGCGCTCCTGGTGCTCGGCATCGCCTGGGTGCTGGCTCAGCTCACCTGGGCGCTCGTGCCGCCGCCCAAGTCGGCGGCGATCGCCTATACGCCGCCGCCCGCCTCGATCCGGCCCGTGGACGCAGGCCGGATCGCCGACCAGCATCTTTTCGGCGTGGCGGCCCCGGTGGGCAACACGCAGAATGCCCCCGACACCACTCTCGCGCTCACCCTGCACGGCATCGTCGCGGGACGGACGGCGGAGAATTCCCGCGCCCTGATCGTGGCCAACGGCGACGAGGCGCCCTATGCGATCGGTGCCCAGGTCCCGGGCGGCGCAGTCATCCGCGCCATCTTCCCGGACCGGGTGCTGCTCGAGCGCAACGGCCGGGTCGAGGCGTTGCGTCTGCCGAGACCCGGAAGCGATGCCGGTGGCAGCGGCGTGGACGCCGGCGACGGCGACGCGCCTTCGTTCGGCCCCTCCGCTCCCCAGGCTTTGAACCCCGTGCCGCAGAACCTGGGTGAATTGCGCCAACAGATCATGAACAACCCGCAGCGCCTCATGGACGTGGTGCGCGTGATGCCCGTCCAGGACAAGAGCAACGGCAAACTCTCCGGTTACCGGGTGTTCCCCACCGGCAACTCCACCGCCTTCACCCAACTGGGACTCCGGCCCGGCGACATCGTGACGGCGGTGA
>DATIEQ010000236.1:0-9431 GCA_035455665.1 Gammaproteobacteria bacterium
TCCGGCCAGGTAGTGGAGAAGGGCCAGTTGCTGGTGCAGCTGGATGACAGCAACGAGCGCGCTCAGCTGCTGGGCTTCGAAGCCCAGGAGAGCCTGGCGGAGATCAACGCCAAGCGCGCCCATGACATCTTCGACAAGCACCTGGTCTCCCAGGCGGACGTGGACACGGCTGACGCCAACCTGCGCCAGGCTCAGGCCAACGTGGCGAACACGCAAGCCGACATCGCCAAGAAGTCCATCCGTGCGCCCTTCTCCGGCCACGCCGGCATCCGTAACGTGAACCTCGGTCAATACCTGCCCTCCGGCACGGTCATCGTGACGCTGCAGGCCCTCGACCACATGTACGCCTCCTTCACCCTGCCGGAGCAGGCGCTGGCGACGCTCGCGTCCGGCCAGAAAGTGCAGGTGACCGTGGACGCTTACCCGAACGTCGCGTTCGATGGCGCCATCGACGCCATCGATTCCAAGGTGGACCCCACGAGCCATAACGTGCGCGTACAGGCCATGATCTCGAACCCCAAACACCAGTTACGGGCCGGCATGTTCGCCAACGTGAGCGTCTCCGCCGGCAAGCCGGTGCAGGTGGTCACCGTGCCGAAGTCGGCGGTGACCTTCTCGTTGTACGGCGATTCCGTGTTCCTCGTCAGTCAGGACAAGGATGCCAAGGGCGCTCCCGCGCTCACCGCGAAGGAAGTGTTCGTCAAGCTCGGAGACGAGCGCGGTACGCGCGTCGCCGTGACCGAGGGTGTGAAGGCGGGCGACCTCGTCGTGACCTCGGGGATGCAGAAACTGCATACCGGCGCGGTGGTCGAGATCAACAACAGCGTCACCCCAGACCAGACCGCGGGAGTCGCCGGTAAATGAAATTCACCGACCTGTTCATCAAACGGCCCGTCCTCGCGACGGTCGTCAGCCTCGTCATCCTGTTGCTGGGCCTGAAATCCATCAACACCCTGGAACTGCGGCAGTTCCCGAAGCTGCAGAACAGCCAGATCAGCATCACCACCGCGTATCCCGGCGCCAGCGCCGACGTCATCCAGGGCTTCATCACCACTCCCATCCAGCAGTCGGTGGCGAGCGCCGAGGGCATCGATTACATCACCTCGTCGAGCCAGCAGAGCGTCAGCACCATCACCATCAACCTGAAACTGAACTACGACCCGCATAAGGCGCTCGTGGACATCATGACCAAGGTGGATCAGGTCAAGAACGTGCTGCCCGCCGCCTCGCAGGCGCCCGTCATCCAGGCGAACGATGTGCGCGGCGCCGCCATCATGTACATCAGCTTCTACTCCAAGGAGATGACGCAGGGACAGGTGACGGACTACCTGGTGCGCGTGGTGCAACCCAAGCTGCAGACCCTCGACGGCGTGGCTGGCGCCCAGATCCTCGGCGGCCAGCCCTTCGCGATGCGCATCTGGCTGGACCCGAAACGCATGGCCTCCCACGGCGTCACCGCCAGCGACGTGTCGAGCGCCCTGCTCGCCAACAACTACCTGGCCGCGCCCGGCAGCACCAAGGGCAGCAGCGTCTCCGTGAACATCGCCGCCACCACCGACCTGCACGACGCCAGCGGCTTCGGCGACATCGTGCTGCGCAAACAGGGCGACGCCCTGGTGCGCATCAAAGACGTGGCGGACGTGGAACTCGGCTCCGAGGACTATGACTCGTCCGCGAGCTTCAACGGCCTCACCGCCGTCTACATGGCCATCAACCCCACCCCCGACGCGAACCCGCTGGAAGTGGTGAAGCTGGTGCGCACGGCCATGACCGAGGTCCAGGCGGGTCTGCCGCCGGCGCTGGAAGGCAAGATCGCCTACGACGCCACCAAGTTCATCAGCAGCTCCATCTACGAGGTCATCAAGACCATCGTGGAGGCGGCGCTCATCGTCATCCTGGTGATCTTCGCGTTCCTGGGCGCGGTGCGGCCGGTGTTCATCCCGGTCATCACCATCCCGCTGTCGCTCATCGGCGTCACCTTCCTGATGCTGCTCCTGGGCTATTCCCTCAACCTGTTGACGCTCCTGGCCATGGTGCTCGCCATCGGCCTGGTGGTGGATGACGCCATCGTGGTGGTGGAGAACACCCATCGCCACATCGAGGAAGGCAAGTCGCCGTTCGAGGCCGCCCTGATGTCGGCCCGGGAGATCGCCACGCCCGTCATCGCCATGACCTTGACGCTGGCGGCGGTCTACGCCCCCATCGGCTTCCTCTCGGGCATCACCGGCAACCTGTTCCGGGAATTCGCCTTCACGCTTGCGGGCGCGGTGGTCATCTCCGGCGTCATCGCCCTGACCCTCTCGCCCATGATGTGCTCCCGATTCCTGCAGCCCAGCACCAGCGAGGGCAAGCTGGAGAAGAAGCTCAATGCGATCTTCGAGAGTATCAAGAGCCGCTACGAGCACCTGCTGCACAACGTGCTGAACTGGCGCCCCGTCACGTCCATGGTCGCCATCCTGGTGCTGTTCCTGTGCTTCGGCCTGTACGCGCTCTCGCAGAAGGAACTGGCGCCCACCGAAGACCAGGGTTTCGTGTTCGTCACCGGCTTCGGCGAGAAGGACGTGACCCATTCGGTCATGGAGAAATACAGCCGGCAGGTCAACGACATCTTCGACGGCATCCCCGAGAAGGATGCCTCCTTCCTCATCGACGGCCTGGGTTCCGTGAACAACTTCATCGGCGGTATCGTGCTCAAACCCTGGGAGCAGCGTAAGCGCGGCCAGGTCGCGATCCAGCAGGAGATCCAGGGCAAGCTCAGCCAGATCTCCGGCATCAACGCCTTCTCGATCAACTTCCCGGCGCTGCCCGGCGCGAGCCGAGGCGGCGTCTCCTTCGTGGTCAGTTCCACCGACGACTACAAGACCATCTATGGGGTCACCCAGAAGATGCTGGACGCGGCGCGCAAGAGCGGCATGTTCTACTACGTCGACACCGACCTCAAGTTCAACACCCCGCAGCTGAACGTGGACATCGACCGCGACAAGGCGCAGCAGCTCGGCATCAGCATGGCGGACGCCGCCAACACGCTCAGCGTGATGCTGGGCGGCGGCTACCTCAACTTCTTCAACCTCGAGGGGCGCAGCTACAAGGTCATCCCGCAGGTGGCGGACCAGTACCGCCGCAGCGGCGACCAGCTGCAGCAGTACTACGTCCGCACCGCCGACGGCGGCATGGTGCCCATGTCGACCATCGCCAACGTGAATAACAGCGTGGTACCGGACCAGCTAAACCAGTTCCAGCAGCTCAACTCCGCCACCATCAGCGGCTTCGGCGGCGTGCCTATGGGCAAGATGGTGGACTTCCTGAACGACCAGGCGAAAGCGCTGTTCCCGCCCGGTTTCTACGTGAACTACGCGGCCGACACCCGCCAGTACGTGCAGGAAGGCAACGCGCTCGTGGTCACCTTCTTCCTCGCCATCATCATCATCTTCCTGGTGCTGGCGGCCCAGTTCGAGAGCTGGAACGACCCCCTGGTGATCCTGATCAGCGTGCCGCTCGCCATCTGCGGCGCCCTCATCCCCATCGCGCTCGGGGGGCAGAGCCTCACCATCAACATCTACACCCAGGTGGGCCTGGTGACGCTCATCGGCCTCATCAGCAAGCACGGCATCCTGATGGTGGACTTCGCCAACAAGATGCAGCTGCAGGGCATGGGCAAGCGCGAGGCCATCGAGCACGCCGCGGCGGTGCGCCTGCGGCCCATCCTCATGACCACCGCCGCCATGGTGCTGGGCGTGGTGCCGCTGATCCTCGCCTCGGGCGCCGGCGCCGCCAGCCGCCGCGACATCGGCATCGTCATCGCCTCGGGCATGACCATCGGGACCCTCTTCACCCTGTTCGTGGTGCCGACGATGTATACGTTCTTCGCGCGCGCACACCACGTCGATGCCCAGCACGACGCGTGAAGCTGCAATTAACTGCGTTTAAGCGGGCATTTGCAGAAAGTCGTTTACAAAGACAGCCCTAGGGTGTATAAAGCAGCGCGGGCGGCGGCCCTTGTAGTGGGGCCGCCGCCCAATATTTCCACTGCCAAGAGCCGTCTTAAGGGCGTCACGAGCGCAGGCAGGACAAGGCGCGCGAGACGAGGAGCCGGAGCGTACTCCAACTGTACGTGAGGATTCCGAGTCGGAGCGCAACGCAGTCATGCCAAGCGCAGTAGCCTTTAAGAGGGCGAGACGAAGGAGACCTGAGTCATGTCGAAATCATCCGCCCTCGAGGAAATCCTCTCCCGCAGCGACTATAACGACGGCATGGACGTCCCCTCGCCCGGCGCCCCGGGCCGTAAGCCTGCCTCGGCCAGGCCCCCGGCCGCGAAGCACATCCGCAGCACCCAGGCCTGGCGCAAGGTCGAGGACGCCCTCGACAGCCGCCGCCTGGACCGCAAGCTCAAGGAAGTCTACGAAGACTGATGCTGTGCAACGCTGGACGCGGACGCGCAGATCCCGGCTTAGGCCGGGATTTGCATTTCCGCCTCTCGCATAGGATGCTCAGGCGCTGTTATGGCTGCTCACGGTCCGTGAGACTCAGCACCGACGCATGACGCCAGAGAACCCCGACAGGACTTCCGCCAGCCACGCTCCTGACAAGGGCAGAGCCGGACGCATGCAGCGGATCGTGGAGGCGATACGCAGCGGCAACCTCGGCCCGGCCCGGGACGATGTACGGCTGTTGGTGGACGAAGCGCCCGTGGATTTCGCTGGCCTGCACCTGGCCGGCGTATTCGCCCTGCACGAGACCGATCTCGAGCGCGCCTTCATGCTCTTCTCACGCGCGTGGGAAACCGCTCCTGACCCGGCATGCAGGGCGTTCGCCGCCGCCGGCCTGAGCGAGACCCTGCTCGCTGGCGGCGACGCAGTGGCGGCGGAGCATCATGCCCGCGATGCCCTCACGCAAGAGGGGCTCAATCCGGAATGGCGGAAGCTGCTGGCGCGCTGCCTACTGGACCAGGGGCGCGCTGGCGACGCAGTCGCCTACCTGGAGGAATCCTTGCCTGCCCTGTCTGCGCCCGCCCAAAGCGCGTTAAGGCTGCAGATCGCCGGCATCCTGATGCTGACGGGCCGGGCTGATGAAGCCCTGCTCATCGTAGAAGGCGTCGCGCGTATGGTGCCCCGGGACACGGACATTCTGCTGAAGAAAGCGCGGCTGCTGGAAGTGTTGGGCCGATCCGGTGAGGCCGCCGAGCACTACCGACGGGCACTGGAGATCAATCCAAGTCTCGCGGTACATGGTGCGCTGGTGCAATGCCTGGGCGCTCGGGGGCAGGAAGAACGGGTCCGATTAGAACGGATGCTGGAACAGACGCCGGCCGGAGAGACGGCGTTACGGATAGATCTCGATTTCGCCCTGGCGAACCTGTGGGATGCCGCGGGTGACCCGGGTAACGCCTTTCGCCGTCTGCAGGAAGGCAATGCGCTAAAGCGGGCAAACCTTCATTACCAGGAAGCGGATGAAGCGACCCGATATAAGCTCATTACCGCCTCGCTCAGCCGCGACGTCTTCACTCGCTTCAAGAGCGCCGCCCACGGAGTGCAGCCCACGCCGATATTCGTGGTGGGGATGCCGCGCTCCGGAACCTCGCTCGCTGAGCAGATCCTGGGCGCGCACTCCATGGTTGCGGCAGCGGGAGAACTGCCCTTCCTAGGATCGCTGTGGCGGGCGTTAGAGGCGAAATGGCCGTCCCTGCCTGCTTCGACGGAGAATGCAGCCGGTGAGATCGCCAAGGATCTCGCCACTGCGGCAGAGCGCTATCGCTCGCTCATCCGCGAGCGCAGCGGCGGGCGGGCGTTTGTCACCGACAAGATGCCGCTCAATTTCCGCCTCCTGGGCTTCATCCGGCTGCTCTTCCCCGATGCCCGCATCATCCATTGCCGCCGCGACCCCCTGGACACCTGTCTCAGCTGCTACCAGCAACTCTTCGATGCAGCCAACCTACCCTTCACCTACGACCTGCGGGAACTGGGATCTTTCTACAGAATCTACCGCGATTACATGGCCCACTGGCACAAGGTCCTACCCTCTCCACCCCACGAATTGCATTACGAGACCCTGGTCAAAGACATGGAGGGTGAGACGCGGAAAGTACTCGACTACTGTGGGCTGCCCTTCGAACCCGGCTGCCTCGATTTCCACAAAGCGGAGCGCACCGTGCTCACCGCCAGCACCGGACAAGTACGCAAACCTGTCTACGGTAGCTCCGTCGGCAAATGGCGGCGGTACGAAAAACACCTGGGACCGCTAATCGCGAGCCTCGGAGATTTGAGTTAGCCGGCCGCAAGCCAGCCTCGGCGAGGCCCCGGCCGCGAAGCACATACGCAGCACCCAAGCCTGGCGCAAGGTGGAAGACGCTCTCGACAGCCGCCGCCTGGACCGCAAGCTCAAAGAAGTATACGAAGACTGAGGCTCATCCAGAAACCCGCCTCTAAGAGGCCCCGGCTTTGCGCCGGGGTTCTTTTTTACCACAGTGTGCAAAAAAAAACCGGCCCCTCACGGGGCCGGTTTCGTTTCGGAGCGCTGACGCCTGCTTCAGAGGATGCAGGCACCGAGGGCGGAGACGCCGTTGGTGATGAAGCTCGTCCCGATGGGCGTGCCCCAACCCGTGGCATGGTCCCAGCCCGTCAGGGCGTTGAACTTGCCGTTATTACCGACGACGATGTCGTTGAAGTCCGTGAGCGAATTATTCTTGGCATCGCAGTAGATGAAGCGCGGGCCCGAGCCGACGCGGCCGGTGAGGTGCCCGCCGTTCGCTGCCACGATCATGGAGAACAAGCCGGCGAACTCCGGCGCCGCGAAGCTCGTGCCGCCGAACACGGCCCAGCGGCCGTTGAAGTAGAGGGAATAACCGGTAGCCGGATCCGAGTCCAGGGACAGGTCCGCACCCTGCCGGCTGGCGTCTCCCACATTCGCGCAGGCCACTGCCACATCGATCCCCGGGTTGGGATCATTCAGGTGCGCGGCGAGAGGTTGCCCCAGGTTATTGGGGTCTTGAACACAGTCGGTGTTCGAAAGCCAACCGCCGGTATTGGTCTGGTAGGAAGGTTCGGCGAAGAGACCGCTGTCGGCGCCTCCGCCGCTGATCCACACCGTCTCACTCTTGATGGTGTTATCGGAATTCAGCACCAGGTGCGTGCCGCCGGCCGAGATCACGTTGGGATCGGAGGCCGGGAAATCAGCATTGTTATTGGGGAAGAAATTGTGCCCGCAGCGGTCCTGGGAACCGCCGTCGCCCGCCGCTGCCATGAAGGTCTGGCCCTGGGCCAGGCCCTGCAGGAAACTCTCGTCCTCGGCGACGATGCTGAAGCCGACACCTTCATCCACCTGGTCCACCTCGCACAGGCCCCAACTGGTGGTGATCACGTCAGCGATGTTGTCATTCACGATCTGGGTGAACATGTCGTCGAAGACCACAAACGCGGGATTGACGCCCTCGTAGACCAGGATGTCGGCACCGGGGCCCATGGAACTGGAGCGCTCCACGTCCAGCGTGGTCTCGTCATTGAGCCGGCGGGTCACGCCATCGATGGGGATGTTCGTGAGGGTATGGGAAGGCAGCCCATAGTGAGACCAGAAGAAGGTGATGTCCGCCTTACGGTAAGTGAAGGCGGTGGCCACAGCCAGTTTCACGCCGCTCGCCCTGCTCGTATCCGTGAGACTGCCCCAGCTATAGGCCGTGGCGATCTGCTGGGGCGAGAAGCCGGCGGGATTGTTGATGCCCCGACCCGTCCTGGGCTGGGCAGCGACGGGTGCCGCAACCGAATGGGGCCGCAACTCGATGGCGTTGTCCAGACCCATGACCGAAACCACGTAAGGTGTCATCTCCGCCGGGAGCCGCGGATTACCGTCCGCCGAGAAAAACTGCCGGCCGTTGTAGCGATAGTCGTTGATAGCGACATGGAAAGCCCGTTCCAGCACGCCCGCGGACGCGCTCACGTGCACCCGCAGCCTGCTCGGTGTAACGTCCTTGACGGTCAAGCCCTGGCTCGTAAGAAAGCGGGTCACGGCATCCACCTGGTCTGGGGTCGCGCCGTAGAGCGCACCGAACTGGACTGGCGTGAGCCAATGGTGGTAGCTCGGAGAACGGGGGTCCTGGACATCCCGCAGGAAAGCATGGAGCTGGTCCCTGTTGCGCAACTGCAGGGCCACGGAGACGTTGAGCACCTCCGCGGGGTCATGCCGGCCCAGGAACTGGGCTTTGGCGACCATGCCCGGCACGTTGTGCGCCACGGTCGCGTACTGCACGCTGCCGGCGGTGACGCCGCCCGCGATGCCCGCCAGGACCGCCGCGACGGCCGCCACTCTCACGCTATTTCCGAATTTCATGTGCAATCTCCTGCAGTGCTTGGACCATGCCCTGCATCAATCAATGGTTAGCCACCAGGCAGCGGGCGTCCGCTGCATCCTGAACCAGAACCGCGAGACAAGCGCTACCGATGGACGAGACCGAGCTGCCTGCCCCAGCCGCGGGCGTGAAGGACACGACCTGACCCAGCGTCGGCGCCTTCTGTTCCGGTGCCTGGAGCGTCAGGGGCGCGACCACAGGCTGCAGGCTCTTCACCAGGGACTGGTTCTGCAGCGTCTGGAGCGGCGCGGGAACCACCTGCACTTGCACCGGGCTCGGCGTGACCACCACGCTCGTCTGGCCCGCCGCAACGGCGCCCACGCTCACCGAAGAGCCCGTGAGGGGCTGGACGCCATAGCCGAAGCTCCCGGCTGTGATGTTACCGCTAACCGTCAGGGTGACGCCCGAGAAGAACGGGTTCGCATAGCCGCCGGCTGAGATGAGCCCAAACGGGTTCACGACCGCTGCAGTCAAGGGTGCGTTGAGGTCGACGGTGCCGTCCATGAACAGGTTGCCGGAGCTGACGGTGCCCGAACTGTGGGTGATGGCCGCCGGTGTGATGGTGATGCCCGTGCCTCCCGAGAGCTTCACGGAGCTGTTGATCTTCGCGTGGGCGGTGCCGCCGCTCGTGCCGAGTACGAAGGGCCGCGAGCCGCTGCTGCTGGCGGGCACGCTGGTCAGCGAACCGGCCGCGATGGTGATGGCTCCGCCGCTCAGGAGCTTGAGGGCGGCGCTCGCCTTGATGCGCACGTTGTCATTGATGTTCGCCGAGGCGCTGCCGCTAGCCGCACCCACCACCGACATGAAGCCGCCGGCGAAACCGCCTCCGAAGACGTTGATGTCGCCGGCGGTGGCCTGGATGGTGACGTTCTTGCCGTCGATGAGTACGCCCGCATCCACGTTCGCGGTGGCGAAGGCCGCACCGCTGCTGCCGATCACCTGCATGAAGACACCCGCCGCGCTGCCGGCGGCGATGTTGATGTCGCCCGCCGTGGCGGTGAGGGAGATATTGCCGAGCGATTTGACCTTGACGCCGGCATCCACCGTGAGGGCCGCCGAGGCACTGGCGGCACCGACCACATGCATGGAGGAACCC
>DATIEQ010000237.1:0-2611 GCA_035455665.1 Gammaproteobacteria bacterium
CGCCATGTACTTGTTGGCCACGACCCGTGAGACCGTGGATTCGTGCAGCTCCAGCTCCGCGGCCAGGTCCTTCATGAGCAGCGGCTGCATGGCCTCATCGCCCTGCTCCAGGAAGGCGCTTTGCCGGCGCACGAGGCTCTCGGCCACCCGCAGCAGGGTCTCATTGCGCATCTTGAGACTGCGTACCAGCCAGCGGGCCTCCTGTAGCTGCTGGCTGAGATCCGCGCCGGTGCCGCGCCGCCGCAGGGCGGCGGCATAGCCCGCGTTCACCCGCACCCGCGGCAGCGCCTCGGGGTTCAGTTCCACCAGCCAGCGCCCGTCGCGGCGCGTGACGAGGACGTCCGGCACCACGTAGTCCACCGGCTCGCCGGCGATGGCGGCGCCGGGGCGGGGATGGAGTTCGAGGATCAGGGCCACGGCGGCGTCCAGGGCGGGGCGCCCCACCCCGAGGAGGCGGCAGAGGGGTCCGTGCTCGTGGGCAGCCAGGGCTTCCAGATGGCCGTTCACCAGGGTCATCGCCAGGGCCCGCGCCGGGTCCTCCGCATCACGCTGGCGTAACTGGGCGAACAGGCATTCCTTGAGGTCCCGGGCGGCCACGCCTGGGGGGTCGAAGGCCTGCAGGCGGTGCAGCACCGCTTCCATCTCGTCCGGCTCCGGGGCAGCGTCGCTGTCCGCCAGGGATTGGCGGATGCCTTCGAGGGGTTCGGTGAGGTAGCCATCGTCGTTCAGGCTATCGATGATGGCGGCGCCGATGGCGGCGTCGCGGGCGGAGAGGTGGGTGAGCTCGAGCTGCCATAGGAGGTAGTCTTTGAGGCTCTGGCCGCCGCGGCCCGCTGCCTCCGGCAACCCGCCGTCGCCGTCGTCCCAACGGCTGGATGCGACGGGGAGCTCGGTGCTCGTCCACTCAGCGGTGGTCTGCATGGAGGGGCCTGGGTAGGCGGGCGGGGCGGCAGAGGGCGCATCGGCCGCCGACTCCTCTTCGTCGCCCCGCTCAAGCAGGACATTGCCCTCCAATGCCTCCTGCACCCGCGCAGCCAATTCCACCGCGGACAGCTGCAGCAGCCCCAGGGCCTGGCGCAACTCAGGGGTTAGACTGAGTCTCTGGCTCTGGCGTAGCGCTAGCGTAGGCTTCACGCGCGGTTGGCCTTGTAGATACGAGACAGTCTGGCGCTTGCTCTGGGCGCCCCGGCTGGACGGGGGGGTGAAGGCTGCACCCGCCCCGCGTATGGGGGGGCGGTAAGACGTGGACGGACCATGCTTAAGTTATAGCCGAAAATTCTCGCCCAGGTAGACTTGACGGACCTCCCGGTTCGCGAGGATGCTCTCAGGGGTCCCTTCCGCGATCACCTGGCCGGCGTTGATGATGTACGCCCGGCTGCAGATCCCCAGCGTCTCACGCACGTTGTGGTCCGTGACCAAGACCCCGATGTTGCGTTTTTTCAGATGATCGATGATGCGTTGGATGTCGATCACCGAGATAGGGTCGACGCCCGCGAAAGGCTCGTCCAGCAGCATGAAAGCCGGGTCGGCCGCGAGCGCCCGGGCGATTTCCACCCGCCGCCGTTCGCCGCCCGAGAGGGAGATGCCCAGACCCTCGCGGATGTGGCCGATGTGCAGTTCCTCCAACAGCTCCTCCAGGCGCTTCGTGCGGTCGGCGCGCGTCATCTCGCCGCGGGTCTCGAGGATGGCGAGGATGTTCTCCTCCACCGTGAGCTTGCGGAACACCGAGGCTTCCTGAGGCAGGTAGCCGAGACCCAGGCGCGCACGCACGTGCACCGGCAGGCGTGTCACGTCCTCGCCGTTGAGCTCGATGCGTCCGCCGTCGACGGGGACGAGACCCACGATCATGTAGAAGGCGGTGGTCTTGCCGGCGCCGTTGGGACCCAAGAGCCCCACCACCTCGCCGCGGTCGAGGCCGATGGACACACCGCGCACCACTTCGCGGCGGCGGTAGCGTTTGACCAGGTTCTGGGCGCTAAGGGTGCTCACTGGGAGCCTCCGGCGCCGGTGGCTGGCGCCGGGGCGGTCTGCGTCGTGGCCGCCGCCGCGGGTCGCTTCGCAGTCGCCGCGGGGGGTGCGGTGGCCGAGACCGGGGGCCAGGCAGTGCTGGGCACGGGGGGATTCTGCTTGGGCGGGATCACCATGCGAACACGGTCGCCGTCGCCTGAGCTCTTCGCGATCACGTGCTCGGTCTCGGTGTTGTAGCGGATGTGGTCCGCGATCATGAGGCGCACGCCCTGGTTGAGGCGGGCGTTGTCTATCAGGTCCACCATGTTGTTCGACTCATCGTAGGTGATCTCGCTGGCGAGGCCATGCATGAGTTCGCCGGTGTCCGGCTGCTGCTGGAAGGTGGCGGGCTGGCCGGTGACGTCCGCGGTGGACAGTTCGCCGTTCACGATGTGCACCACGGCTTTGTCGGCGGTGAGCAGGATGCTGCCCTGGGTGATGACCACGTGGCCGGTGTAGATGCCGGTGCCGTTGTTGTTGTCGTTGCCGGTGCTCTTGAAGTCGCCATGGTCCGCCTGGATGTTGATGGGCTGGTTCTTGTCGCTCTTCAGCGCCCAGGCGGACGCGGCGACGCCGAGGCCGCAGAGCAGCAGCAGGACGCGGC
>DATIEQ010000238.1:0-3069 GCA_035455665.1 Gammaproteobacteria bacterium
GTGGAATAGCAGCGTGCGCGGATTGAGGTTCAGGTGCAGGTATACGCCATTGGTCCCATCCGATTCGGGCTCGATCTGCACGATGTCGGTCAAGCCATCGCCGTCTACATCCGCCAGCTTGTACTCCGAAGACGTGGCCACGTTGGTCAGCGTCGGCTGCGCGGGGAACGTGCTGCCGTTCCAGGACGTGATGCCGAGCTTGCCGCCGCTGATCTCGACGACATCCGCGATGCCATCATTGTTGAGATCCGTGTCCCGGGTACCGGTGAACCCGATGCCTTGCGAGAGGAAGGCGCTCGCATCGACGTTAACGCTGTATGCATTCGAGTTGGTGCCGGTCGGATCGAACATCGCGAGATTGAAGGAACCGTCGGTGTAGGAATACACCAGCGCGCGCCTGCCGTTGCCAATGTAGTCATCCGCCAAGGTAAGCCACTGCAGCGTCTTGCCGTTGGTGACGCCGCTGTCGTCGTAAGACTGCAGCACGTAGGTCTGCGCGCCGTTCTGCCAGGTGAAGGTGGTCGGCGCCAGGCATTGCTGGCTGCCGTCGCTCGAGTAGGCGCACTCCTGCACGGACTGCAGCAGGCTGCGGTTGGTGGCGCCGCTCGCGGCATAATCCATGCTGTAGTGACGCGCCTGGACTGAACCGACGTAGGTGTCTACCGCGGTCAATACCTGGGTCTGGCGCGACTTACCGCTCGCGAGATAGCTCAGGGACATATCCTGCCGGCTCGACCAGGTGAACAATACCTTGCGGTTGCCGGTGGCGGTGATGCTGTTGGTCCGTGGCGTGCTAGACCCCGTGTAGACGATGGAGAAGAGCTTGTACTCGCCACCGGATGGCAGCGAATAGTTGAAGATGATGTTGTTGCCCTCGGTGTCCTGCTCCTGGCCCTCCGCCCAGACCAGGGGTCCCGGGGCGCCGACAGGGACGATGACAGTATTGGAGCCGCCGCTGGCGTTGCTGCCATAACCGTAGAACGCCCTCCGGCCATCCTTGTAATCCACCTCGAAGGATGAGGTCGCGGAGTTGATGCCGCCGGTCTCGACGATACGCGCGAAGGTATCCAGTTCGGTGCGATAGACGGTGCCGCTGGCGCCATAGGTGCCGCTGACCGCGACGAGTCGCTGGCCGTCGAGGCACAGCCGGTCAGTGGCCGCGTTGTAGGCGACACCGATGGAATGCCCGTCTTCCGCGACCGTCGAGGGGCACCGCTGTATCGCCGACTGGCCCGACAGGGACCAACCCATACCGAGATCGCCGTTACCCCCGCGGCTCGAATAGCTGAGCGCGAGGGAAGGCTGCATGCCGGCCCGGCCGGGCGGCACCACCAGAGGGATGGTGTAGGTGGCGGAACCGCCGTTCACCCCGCCCTGCCCCTGCAGCTCGCCGGTGGCGTTCGCCGCGACGGGCGCCTGCCCGGCCGACAGCAACTGGCTCTGGGCGCTCAGGGTCTGGGGAGAGGCGGTGGCGAGGCTGCTGCCGGAACTGGTGGAGGTGGTGACGACGCTGATGCTGCCCCCACCCTGCTGGGTGGCGAGCACGTCGTGGGCGGATTTGGAGCCCGTCCAGGTGGCGGCCGGGTGGGTGAAGGTGCCCTGGGCGTTGCCCAGGAAGGCGTAATTGGTGCCGCTGGAATCGCGGGCGCGCAGCGTGATGTCCATGATGCCGTCGCCGTTGGCATCTTCCACGATGAGCTGGTGGGTGGATGGGGACCAGTCGGCGCCGAAGTCGTTGAGGTTCCAGGTCTCGTTCAACTGGGTGAACTGGCCGCTGCCGTCGGCGAGCAGCAGCGCATAGGCGGATTCCGCCGCCGCGGGGGCGCCGCTATTCACCTGGATGAGCAGGTCCTGGCGGCCGTCGCCGTTGAAGTCGCCCAGGTAGAGGGTGACGTCCTGGGCGTCCCAGCGCCGGCCGAGCCAGCCCTGGGGCAGGTCCTGGGTGACCATGACGAGGTGACCCGCGGCATCCGCGTGGACGATGGCGCTCATGTCGCCGGGATTCCGGGCCTGGAGCAGGATCTCCTTGTGGCGGTCGCCGTCGAAATCACCCGCGAGGGCGAAGTGCGCGCCGCTCGACCAGTCGAACCCCAGGTAGTTTGGGGCGATCACCTGGGCTACCGATAGGAGCTGGATGCTGGGATCCGTGACCAGCACGGCGGCATTGGCGCCCGCCTGGGTAGGCTGGGCCAGGACGTCATCCTGGCCGTCTCCGTTCAGGTCGCCGGTGGTGAGGGCGGTCTTGCCCGCCGACCAGTCCAGGCCGAGGAAGCCCGGGTCCCAGCCCTGGGCCACGACGGTGAGGGCTCCCGTGCCGTCCCGCAGTACCAGGGCGCCCTGGGTTGCCGCGTCCAGGGGCTGGAAGAGCGCGTCAAGCTGCCCGTCGCCGTTGAAGTCGCCCGGCACCTGCAGGTGGGTGGCGGGGTTCGTGTCGACCGCACTCGCCGTGCTCGCGGCGAGGAACAGGGACAGGAAGAAAGCGGACAGGGACGAAGCGCGGCGCGAACGGAACATCGACATACTCCCTCATTATCTAGTTCTTTCGGCACATAGCGGCCACCCCCGCGACTCGTTGGATGCGGAGGAAAGGCCGGAGTTCACTGCTGGAATTTCAGAATTTTCCCTGATCCTTGGCGTTTGCCCTGAAAGCACGTCCGATCCACAGGCCCATCCCTGGCGTGCTCATCAGTCCGGGCATCCCGCCCGGCCGTCCGGATCGATACGGGCAATGCCCGCATCGATCACGGCCCCACCCCGATTTGTTCTCCAGTTCCCAAGAAATCGAAAGGGTTGAAGCTGGCGCGGATTTAACAGTGCGCGCGAAGAACTGTCAATACGAAAATGTCTCTTCCATGCAACGCGCACGATATAAAAGTCACGAGCAGGTTAAGACTGAGTCCAAACCCGCGGAGCGCCGATGAGCGCTGCACGTTCGTCGCATGAAAATGCGGATTCACCGCAACGTTCTTGATTTCCCCTTGGATGCCGGCGAGCACTGGAGCGAGCAAGTCTAGCCCGCAGGGGCATCGGCAGGGATGCCGATGCCTTCACGCTTGGCATATGGATATG
>DATIEQ010000239.1:0-6164 GCA_035455665.1 Gammaproteobacteria bacterium
CTGTCAGTCCGCTAGCCGTATACGACTAGCCCCCCTTTTTGATGAATTTTTTGTGACAAGGGAGGGGGTTGTACTGAAAAAGAAATCGTGGTCTGCCCCCTGCGCGGCCTGCCCTATTCAATCTTTCCTGACTATGTCGACCGAGATCTCCACCGCCGGGATCGTCCCTCTGTTCTCGAGCCAATGCAGGGTGTTCCTGTCCTCGGGCCAGCCCAGGCCCGGCCCATACTCCGTGGCTTTCCCATCCCGGTGGTCGGTGATCGTTCCCTGCAGTATGTAGACAGTGCCCGGTCGGCCCTTGTGATCGTGAAGAGGGCCGAAGACGCCGCCGGGCTCGATGGTTACCAGGCGCATCCGCAGTTGCCGCCCCGCCATGCCCTCGATCTCAGGGCCGAGGTCGACCGTCGCAAGTAACTCCACCTTCACGCCTTTGGTCTCAGGTGCCGCGCGCTCGCTGCTCATCACGCCCTCCTAATGTCGCCGGGCTCCGCACCACTCACGGTAACGGAAGAAACCGTGGTCTGTCCCCTATTATTACTTCTTACCTCCAGAAACTGATATTTCAAGACCTGACCCCATTTCTTTTCTCTTTTCTTTCTACGCCTCCGGTCCGGGTGTCGAGCGGGTCACCGCGCGGTAGGACTCCGCGACCGCGGCGGGCGGCAGCGTGCTCTTGAGCGCCAGATGGAGCGTGAGCAGGGACAACAGGATGATCGCCGCCATGCCCTCGAAGATATCCAGGTAGCCGATGCCGCCCATGGAGACCGGGCTGAGGTAGCAGATGAGCCACATGCCCGCGAAATACGGCAGCAGCCACGCGCTGTGGCGCCACTCGGCGAGTTCGGTGGGCCCCGCGCCCCGCAGCAGACAATAGAGCGCGTAGCCGGTGAACGTAGCGGCGATGAGCGCTAGCAGGAAGCTCAGCGCGGCGCAGCCGGCCCAAAACATCACGAAGTTCGAGGCGATGAAGGCCAGCGGCGCCATGAGCGCGGCCGCCGGCAGCCGGAATGGGCGCGGCGACCCGGGCGCGGCGCGGCGCATGGCCAGCAGCACCACTGGCCCGATGCCGTAGGACAGCACCGTCGCCGACGAGGCATACGCCACGAGCTTCTGCCACGACGGGAACGGCAGCAGGAACAGCGTGCCGATGAGGAAGGTGGCGAGCACGCCCACCCAGGGCACACCGTGGCTGCTCACCCGGGTGAAGAAGCGCGGCCAGAGCCCCTCCTCGCCCATGGCATAGAGGATGCGCGGCGTGGTGGTCACCCACATGTAGCCGCACATGGCGGGCGAGATGATGGCATCGGCGTAGAGCACGGTGGCCCAGAACGAGGCACCGATGACCACCGCCAGGCCGGCGAAAGGGCCGGCGACGCCGCCGAAGGAGAGCCCATGCCAGCCGGAGCCCGCCAGCAGCTCCGGCGGCACCGCGGTCACGAACGCGTATTGCAGCAAGATGAAGATGGCGGCGCCGATGGCCGTGGTGCCCAGCACCACTATCGGCAGCGCGCGGCCGGGGTCCTTCGCCTCCCCCGCCAGGGCGATGGGCTGGCTGAAGCCGAACAGCGAGAAGAACACGCCCGCGGTGGACACGGTGGTGAGCATGGCGACCCAGCCATGCTCCACGCCCGTGTGCACCGCGAGGTTCGACGGGTGATGGGAGAACGCCAGCAGCACGGCGATGGTGCCCACGGGCGTGAGGATCTTGACCCAGGTGGCGATGCTGTTGAAGAGCAGCACCAGCCTGAGCACCATGAAGTTGAGCGCCGCGAGCGCCGCCAGCACCCCCACCGCGGCCCAGGTGCCGGCACCCGTGAGCAGCAGCGTCTGCGGGTCCACCAGGCCGTGGATGTAGCTGCCGGCGTAGGTGACCACTGCCATGGCCTCCACCGGCGCGATGGAGATGTAGGCCAGGAACAGGATCCAGCTCCACACGCGCCCGAGCAGCCGGCCATGGCTCACCAGGCTCATGTGCACCAGCCCGCCGCTCTTGGGGAACATGGGCCCCAGCTCGGCGTAGATGAGTGAGATGAGCGCGATCACCCCGCTCGCGATGACCCAGGAGAGGATGCTGAGGGGCCCCGCGTCCCGCGCCGCCGACATGGGCGCGAACAGCCAGCCGGAGCCGATGAGGGTGGTGACGCCGGCCAGCAGCAGCCCCAGCACCCCCGCGTCTTTCCGTAAGCGTCCGGTCTTCATGGCTTGCACCGGTATCTGCTCAGCTTGTCGTAATGGGGGCGGCAGGCATCGGCCAGGCGCCTGAGCTCGGGGGAGAGCTTCACCTCACGCGGCCGGTAAGGCTCGAAGCCGGTGGAGCGGTTCACCGCCTCGTACCAGTGCTTCGCCCACACGCCGTCGCTCGCCCGTGGGCCGGCCGGCCAGCTCAGCATGCGCTCGCTGAACGGCACCCCGAGCCGAGCGCACAAGAGGCGCAGCATGCTCTCCGGGTCCTGCAGCACGTCGCGGCCGTCCACCACCGGCGGCGCCGCGCCCAAGAAGTCCGCCACGTGGTCGAAGAGCCGCGCCTGCATCTCGAAGCCGAGCTCCCACAGTTGCGGCTCTTCGCGCGTACGCGCGAAGGAGGCGACCACCTCGTCCGGGTCGCGGATCAGGAAGGCGTTGGTGAGGCCGGCGAGCCAATCCAGCTCCATGTCGCGGGTGACGTGCTGGCACATGTGCTTCTGGTACCCGATGGCGGCGCCGCCGGGCACGGGCCCGCACAGCGCCCGCACCACCTCGCGCCAGTCGTTCTTCTGGGAGGCGATCACTTCCTCGCGCCCGGGATGGGGCGCGCCCGTGGCGATCAGGTAATGGGCGTAGAGCGGCTCGTCGCTCACCACCGTATCCGGGCGGTTCTCCCAGGCGCGCATCATGGCCGTGGAGATGTTGCGTGGCCCGGACCACATGGCGATGCGGACCGGGGCGGTCAGATGCGCACTCCGCGTCCCGCCTCGCGCGCCACCAGCTCCTTATATAGCCCCTGCAGCCGCGACACCACCGGCCCGCGCCTGCCTTCCCCGAGGGTGCGTCCGTCCACCTCGCGCACCGGCACCAAGCCCGCGAAGGTGCCGGTGACGAAGGCTTCCTCCGCGCCGTAGACGTCGGTCAGGCTGAAGTCCTTCTCGGACACCGGGATGCCCGCCTCGCGGCAGAGTCGGATCACGTTGCCGCGGGTGATGCCGCCCAGGCAGTACTTGCCGCTGGAGGTCCACACCTCGCCGCGCCGCACGATGAAGAAATGGGTCGAGTTGCAGGTGGCGACGAAACCATGCGGGTCGAGCATCAGCGCCTCGTCGTAGCCCGCCTTCGCCGCCTGGATGCAGGCGAGGATGCAGTTGAGCTTGGAGTGGCTGTTGAGCTTCGGGTCCTGCACGTCCGGAGCGCTGCGGCGCACGTGCACCGTGAAGAGACGGATGCCGTGCTCCGCCGTCTCCGGCAGCGGCGTCTTGTACTCGGGGATGATCACGACGGTGGGCGGCGTCACGGTGACGCGCGGGTCCTGGTAGGGCGTCGCCCGCACGCCCCGGGTGACCATGAGCCGGATGTGCACGCCGTCACGCATGCCGTTGGCGCGCAGCGTCTCCACGATCTGCGCCGTCAATGCCTTGCGCGTGAGCCCGATCTCGAAATCCAGCGCCTTGGCGCCCTCGTAGAGGCGGTCCAGGTGCTCGGCCAGGAACGGCAGGCCGCCCTGGTGCGCCCGCAGCCCCTCCCAGACGCCGTCACCCAGCATGAAGCCGCCGTCGAAGACCGAGACCTTCGCCTCGTCGCGCGGATACAGCGTCCCGTTGACGCTGATCTTTATGCTCGCGTTGCGGGGATCGCTCTCATAGTCATGGGTGCCTTTGGCCATGGTCATCCTCTAGGGCCCGGATCGCCGCACCATCCTAGCCAGAAACCCCGTGGAATCCAAAAGCCTGCTGGAAACCGGCCTGCCGGACCCGCCGCCGTGGAGGACATGGAAGGAAAGGTCCACTGGCACCCCGTGACTACGGACAAATGGATCAAGGGTCTGCTGGCCCAGGAAGGCGCCGAACGGTGGGTCCGGAGCAACGCTCCGGACGGGCGCACAGGGTCCTATAGGGAAGTGCGCCCCGGACTTTCAAGCAGTATCGGATGCGTAGCTTGAAAGAGCGTGGGTCCCCTTATCTCACAATACTTATATTTCAAGACCTGACCCCGTTTTCCTTTTCTTTTCCATTTTCCTTTTCCTAATCCTGGCCAAGCTCCGACGAAATAACTAGTCCCCCCTCCCTCAGCTATCCCTGCTTCGATCGTGGCCCAGGACTAACCATTACGCTTCGCTTTCCTGCTTCGCTCGTGGGCCGGGGCATACATCCATGCACGCCCGCGCGAAGCAGCGCTTTGCGCCCTGTCAGTCCGCTAGCCGTATACGGCTAGCCCTCTTTTTTGATGAATTTTTTGTTACAAGGGAGGGGGTTGTACTGAAAAAGAAATCGTGGTCTGTCCCCTGCTATCCTCTCTAAAGTAAAGGATTTCTTCGATCTTACTGGAGTACCAAATGATTCACGACAAGGAGCTAGCGAAAGAAATCATCGCTCTCATGGAACGGTGCTCGCGCGAAGTGGATCAGTCCATCCGGCTGGTTCAGGAAAAATGCGCCCCCGAAGAATTCAAGGCCTATCGTCGAGGGGCCGGGATGGTCATGGGATACATCTACACGGACGTGTTAGCACCGCTGTGGAAGGAACATCCAGCACTGGAGCGAGCAAGGCCGGCCCCGTTAGGGTTTCGGCCACGGAAGGCCGAAACGCGCGATTGGGACAGGAGTCCCATGAGCGCGGCCCCGTAGCGAGCGACGCGCGCAGGGAACCGCGAAGCGGCGGCATCTGGGGGAAGCGTTTCTTTCGCCCCTTTCTTTGCGCTCAAAGAAAGGGGCCCGCCCAGCGGGAGCGGGCGGAACACGGCAGGGATGCCGAAAATCTATTTCTTAGGCCGCTGCAACCTATCCTCTACTTTCTTTCTTACTTCTTCTCCCATCAACAGCGCTACCAGCGCCAACCCGAAGTCCATTGCCGTCCCCGGCCCACGCGACGTAATGATCTTTCCATCTTTCACCACCGCCGCTTCCAGGTAATCGATCCCGCTCTTGTCCTGGATGGCATCCGGGAAACTCGTCGCTTTCTTGCCCTTCAACAGACCGGCTTCCGCCAGCACGCCCGGCGCGGCGCAGATGGCGGCGATGTAGCGGCCGTCCTGGTCCATCTTCTTGAGGAGCTTTTGGATGCGCAGGTCGGCGCCGAGATGGGTCGCGCCCGGTTGGCCGCCGGGCAGCACCAGCATGTCGAAGGATTGCTTGAGCGCTTCGTCCAGCGTCACATCGGCCTCGAGGCCGATGCCATGGTTGCCGTGCACGATCCTCTCGCCGAGCGAAGCGGTGACCACCGTGACGCTGCCGCGGCGCAGGAGGTCCACGACCGTGACGGCCTCGATCTCTTCGCAGCCTTCCGCGAGGGGGACGAGGACCGCCGGCATCAGAGCTTGATCGCCTTGAATCCAAGCGCGCGCAGGAACCCGGCGGAATCCACGTACACGTCCTTGCGCGCGACGAGCTTGCCGGTGAAGGGGATCACGTCCACGCCGTTCCAACTGACCTTCCGGCCCGTGGGCTGCACCGTGGCGCCGCCCGAGGTGTAGGGCACGGCCAGCGTCCCCGAGGCGGTCCACTCTTGCGTCACCACGCCGTCGCGCACGTAGCTGCGGCGCGCGTCGAAGCGGATGTCGGGGAAGGTCTTGAACACGCCTTCCAGGATGCCGCGGATCGCGGCCTTGCCCACGGCCTTGCCGCCGCTCGTATGGTTCTCGAACACCGAGTCCTCGGTGTGCAGAGCCAGGATCGCCTCCACGTCATGGCGGTTCCAGGCCTCGCCGTAGGCGGCGATGGCCTGCTCCAGCGGATGCGCGCTCGTGCTCATGGGTGTCTCCAGCGGATGGTCGCTTACTTCCCCGCCGCCGCGGGGGACGCGGAGGCGGGCCAGGGCAAAGGATGCGCCTCCTGCAAAGCCACGATGCGCGCCACGGGGACGAGCAGGATGCCCTGCGCCGCGAGCGCGGGGATCTCCTGCTTCAGCACCGCGAGGGTCGCCGGCCGCGGGTGGCCGATGGCGAGCGCGAAGCCGCGCTCCCGGGCCATCTTCAGCAGC
>DATIEQ010000240.1:0-2691 GCA_035455665.1 Gammaproteobacteria bacterium
ACTCGCGGTACTTGGACGTCTCGCCGGGGAAACGCGAACTGCTGAGCCTCTTCGCCTTGCGTCTCTTTGGGCGGCGGGCGGGTTGTTTCTTGTGCTTTTTTTTCTTCGCCATGGCGTGGCTCCGTTCGGGCTGGCCAACTAATCAATCTACGCCCGCCGCTGTATAGCCGCTATCCGCCTGATTTACATAATCAAACTGCGGCAAGCGCCGTCCACTATACTGATGGCCGCACCCGCGCCGACATCTCTACCTGCAAGGAGGCACCGTGGACAAGCGTTTCATCTCCCTCCTCGCCTTCTCTCTCGCGGCCGTGCCGACGCTAGCGGCGGCGGACGACAGCGGATGGTACGCCGCAGCCGATCTCGGCCGGGCCCACTACAGCGAAGGGGACCTTACACCCTCAGGTTTATGCTCTTTCCCGCCCTTCTGTACCACCTTCAGCAACGTGAAACTCAACGACAGGGGCTACCGGCTAAGCGGCGGGTACCAGTTCGATGACCACTGGGGAGTCGAGGCGGGCTATGCGGACTTCGGCACGGCCTCCGAAACGGTCTTCGTGCGCTACCCCGTCGCTTTCTTCAACGATAGAAAATTCAAGGCCCACGGTTGGACGGTGGGTGGGACCGGTACCTGGAGCTGGGACAATTCCTGGTCCCTGACCGGGCGCCTCGGCCTAATCCGGGCGACGATGGAAACGGACATCGAAGGCACGTTATGCCCTGCCTCCGGCTGTAGCTTCAGTGCCACCACCGCCACAGACTGGCGCTGGACCCTTGGCGGCAGCCTGAATTGGATCCTCGCCGAGGATTGGATGCTGCGCCTGAACTTCGACCACTACCGCCGCCTCGGCGAAACCAATGTCACCGGCCAATTCAGCGTGAACCTCATCACTTTCGGCGCGGTGTACCGCTTCCGCTGATCTAGGCGGGGGTCAGCGATTTAACCATGAACGCCGCTGTGCTCGGGCAGAGCGAGGAGAACTGCTCCGTAGCCTGGATGGCCGCGGGCGCCTGGGCGCGATCCGCCGCCTTGTAACCCATGCCCGCGAAGAACTTCTCGGCGGTGGTGGTGAGCACGTAGAGCTCGCGCACGCCCGCATCCTGGGCCTGCTTCTCCATGACTTCCACCAGCTTCTTGCCGAGACCTGTGCCCCGGTGCGCCTCCTCCACCGCCACGGAGCGCAGCAGGCCCACGTCGTCGTAATGCTCGAGTCCGGCCGCGCCCACGAGCCGCCGGTCTACGTGGGCGGTGATGAAATCCCGCAGCAGCTCGGGCGTCAGGTCCTCGCTCGGGAGCTCGGCGACCGCAAGGAGCTCCAAGAGCGCCGCCTCGTCGTGGGGCTTGAACGGTGCGATGTCGGTATGGCTCATGTCAGGGAAATGATACACGCCTGCCGGCGCGAAGTTGTTCCAAAGGATAGAGCGTGCCGCGCCAGCGGATGCCACCCTGCCGCTGGCAGAGCCAGGCACTGCGCGCGAGCGCATAGGCCGCGATCAGGTCCGCGAACGGCGCCAGCAGGCCGGGGAGGAAGTGCATGTCGAAGCGCCGCCAGCCGGCGAACGCCTCCGCCGCGAGGCTCAAGATCGCCGCCGCCGGGAACAGCTGGAGCCAGGCGGGCATCCCCGGCAAGAAGGCCAGGAACGGCCCGACGGCGATGAGCAGCATGCAGGCCACGGTCACCGCCGCGCGCGCGGGGCTGTAGCGGGCGAGCGCGCCGTAGAAGTTCTTCTCCACGCCGCGCACCGTGGCCGCCACGGAGGGATAGATGAGCACCTCCAAGGCCCCTTCCGCGTAGGCGAAGCCGCAGCGGGCGCCGGGGCGGCGCATGAGCCTGCCGAGCGCCATGTCGTCCACCACGTCCATGCGGAACCACTCGAAGCCTTCGGTGGCGGCGAAGGCCTCGCGGCGCACCAGGTTGAACGCACCGATCCCCAGGGCGAGCGATGGCTCCGTGAGTCCGCGCCGCCCGCCCGTGAAGCGCGCGATGCTGATGGTGGCGGCCTGCATGAACACCCGGTGCGCGAAGCCCTGGATGCGCAGCCGCGGCAGGAGCGTCAGGTGGTCCAGGCGCTCGGCGGCGGCGAGGGCGAGGGCCGCGCGCAGGGCACCGGGGGCGTAGTGGATGTCCGCGTCGGTGAACAGCACATACTCGCCGTGGCTGCGCGTGAAACCTTCGCGCAGGGCATTCACCTTGCCGAGCCAGCCGGCGGGGAGCTCCTTGACGTGCACCACGGTCAAGCGCGGGTCGGCGGCGGCGAGCCGCTCCATGATGGCGCCGGTGCCGTCCATGGAACGGTCGTCCACCAGCACGATCTCGAGGCCCGGATAGTCCTGGGCCAGGAGCGAGCGCAGCGCGGGTTCCAGGGTCTCTTCCTCGTCGAGGGCGGCGATGACGATGGAGAGGCGCGGCAGGGGCAGATCCGGCAGAGGCGAGAGCTTGAGATGCGACAAGCGCGCGAGCGAGAGTGCGCCGATGCCGCGCATGAAGCACCAGAAGAGCGAGGCGAGGATCGCGAGGGGAGCGAGGATCCAGGGGAGCCCGGCATGCCAATCCATGCCCGTTAGGGTATCACTGCACCGTGCCGGGACTCGGCAGTTAGCGGCGCAGATACTTGCCGAACAGCCATTCCGGCACGCAGATCAGCACACAGGCACCGATGAGCAGCGCCGCCGACATCCATTGCCAGCCG
>DATIEQ010000241.1:0-5522 GCA_035455665.1 Gammaproteobacteria bacterium
AGACTACGCTCATCAATACCCAGGACGGCAAGTTCGCCTTCCTGGACGTGAGCTCGGACGATCCCAAGCCCAAGGGGCTCAACACCTCCCACATGCTGATGCGCGTGGACCCGGTGGCCGAGTGGAACGAGATGTACAACATGGCCTGGCGGCTGGAGCGCGACTTGTTCGTGAACCGCCAGATGAACGGCGTGGACTGGGACGCGGTGCGCGTGAAGTACGAGAAGCTGCTGCCGCAGATGGGGCACCGCGAGGACTTGACCTACCTCATCGGCGAGACCATCGGCGAGCTCTCCAACTCGCACACCTACGTCGGCGGCGGCGACCTGAACGACGGCATGACGCCGGTGCCGACGGGACTCGTGGGCGCGGACTTCGGGCTGGACGCAGCTTCCGGCCGCTATTTCTTCAAGAAGATCTACGCCGGCGACAACACCCGCGCCGACTACGCTTCGCCGCTCACGGAGCCGGGCCTAAACGTGCGCGAAGGGGATTACCTGCTGGCGGTCGAGGGCCACGAGCTCAAGGCGCCCACCGACCCGTACAGCCTGTTCGTGGGCACTCGCGGACGTCCGGTGACGCTCTCGGTGGCAACCGACGCGAAAGGTTCGAACCGACGCGACGTGACCGTGAACACCCTGCACGACGAGCTCAATCTACGGCAGGACGACTGGATCCGCCAGAAACGCGCTTACGTGGACAAGGCCTCCGGCGGCAAGATCGGCTACCTCTACCTGGACGATATGGGTTCGAACGGCATGAAGCAGTTCATCGACCAATTCTATCCGCAGATCGACAAGCAGGGCCTGATCGTGGACGCGCGTTTCAACGGCGGCGGCTTCATCGACCAGATCCTGCTGGAACGCCTGCGCCGCGTACTGGCCGGCCTGAACAGCAACCGCCAGCAGGTGCCGTTCACCGACCCCTCGCAAGTCTCGAACAGCTACAAGGTCTGCCTCATCAACGAGTATTCCGCCTCCGACGGCGACATCTTCCCCTACTACTTCAGGAAGTATGGGCTCGGGCCGCTCATCGGCATGCGCACCTGGGGCGGCGTGCGCGGCATCCGCGGCAACTGGCCCTTGCTCGACAACGGCTACGTCACCGTACCGGAGAGCACCCAGTACGGCCTGGATTCCCAGTGGGTGATGGAGAACCATGGCGTCGAGCCCGACATCCAGGTGGACGACCTGCCGGGCGACGTGGTCAAGGGCAAGGACGCACAGCTCGACACGGCGGTGCAGTACATCATGGACAAGATCAGGGCGCACCCGCTGACCTTGCCGCCGGCGCCGCCACTCCTGCCCGCTTATCCGCCACCGGGACATGACTGAACAGAATCCGAAGGCATGCATCAGAGCGGCGACCGAAAGGTCGCCGCTCTTTTTCAGCTGCGGCCCATGCGGGACTAAACCCTCGGCTTCCCCTTTGCATCCAATCGCAGACCCACGATGGGTTTCGCTGTGTCCGCTCGGACACTCGTCGGACAGTACGCCGGATGCAACGGACACGCGCTCTGGGTAAGTAAAGGCACGAAGCGGTTTGGACTCGCCCTGAAGGCCCCTAGTCGCGGTGGGCTGACGTCGTGAGCCATGTCGGGGAGATTGGCACGGTGCTTGCTAGGTATCAGGACATGAACAGCAACAACCCGCAGAAGATCGTGAAGATCCGCGACACCTCCGGCCAGGACGTGGCCCTCGACAATGCCCCGCGGTTGCGCAAGCGCCGCCGCTACCTCATCGCCGCGGGTGTGGCCGCCGTGGCGCTCGCCGCGCTGTCCTACCCGGCGTTGCACCGCTGGGCGAAGGCCGAGCGCACCGTCTCGGCCGACGAGGTGCGTCTCGCCAAGGTCACGCGTGGCACCTTCGTGCGTGACGTGTCCGTGGACGGCCAGATCGTCGCCGCGGTGAGCCCGACGCTCTACAGCGACGTCACCGGCACCGTGACGCTGAAGTCGGTGGCCGGCGACACGGTCAAGAAGGGCCAGGTGCTCGCGGTCATCGACAGCCCGGAGCTCACCAACAACTACCAGCAGGAGCAATCCACCCTGCTCAGCATGCAGACCGACCTGGAGCGCACCCGCATCAATTCCAAGAAGGCGGCGCTGCTCTCGCAGGAGAACGAGGACCAGGCCAGCGTGACGCTCGAGGCCGCCAAACGTGAGATGAAGCGCGCCGAGGCGGCCTGGAACTACCACGTGATCAGCGAACACGATTACGCGAAGGCGAAGGATGACCTGGCCGCGGCCCAGCTCAATTACGACAATGCGAAGGCGAACACCGGCCTGGACAAGGAAGGCCTGAATTTCGACGTGCGTGCCAAGGAACTGCAGGTCAAGCGCGAGAGCCTGCTGGCGGCCGACCTCAAGCGCCGGGTGGACAACCTCAACGTGCGCTCGCCGGTGGACGGCCTGGTGGGCAACATCGCGGTGCAGCAGCGCACCAACGTGGCGCCGAACCAGCCGCTGCTCACGGTCGTGGACCTGTCGCAACTCGAGATCGAGATCCAGATCCCCGAGAGCTACACCGACGGCCTGGCGCTTGGTATGGAGGCCCAGATCACCTACGGCAGCAACACCTACAGCGGCAAACTCACCGCCGTCTCGCCGGAGGTGAAGGACAACCAGGTCACGGGACGCGTGCGTTTCGCCGCCGCCCCGCCCAAGGGCCTGAAGCAGAACCAGCGCGTGCAGGTGCGCATCGTCATGGATTCACGCGCCAACGTGCTCATGGTGCAGCGCGGTCCGTTCATCGACAGCGGCGGCGGCCGGATCGCCTACGTCGTGCACGACGGCATCGCCACCCGCACACCCATCGAGACCGGCGCGAGCAGCATCAGCTCCGTCGAGATCCTCGGCGGCCTGAAGGAAGGCGACACCGTCATCATCTCGGATACCAGCGCCTACGACAGCGCCAACACCGTCTACGTCAAGAACTGAATACCCATCGAGGAGTGGTCCCATGCTCAGCATGCAGAACATCAGCAAGATCTACCGCACCGACGTGGTGCAGACCCATGCCCTGCGCGACTTCAACCTGGAGGTGAAGGAAGGCGAGTTCGTGGCGGTGATGGGTCCGTCGGGCTCCGGCAAGACCACCTTCCTCAACATCGCCGGGCTCCTGGAGTCCTTCGACCATGGCACCTACATGCTGGACGGCGAGGACGTGAGTCACCTGGACGACGACGGGCGTTCGCGCATCCGTAACGAGCGCATCGGCTTCATCTTCCAGAGTTTCAACCTGATCCCCGACCTCAACGTGCACGACAATGTCGACGTGCCGTTGCGCTACCGCGGCTTCAAGGCGCCGGAGCGGGAACGGCGCATCCGCGAAGCGCTCGAGGTGGTGGGCCTCGCCTCGCGCATGAAACACCTGCCTTCGCAGCTCTCCGGCGGTCAGCAGCAGCGCGTCGCCATCGCCCGGGCCCTGGCCGGCGAACCGCGCATGCTGCTAGCGGACGAGCCCACCGGCAACCTGGACTCGCTCATGGCGCGCCAGGTGCTGGACCTGATCGAAGGCATCAACTCGAAAGGCACCACCATCGTCATGGTCACCCATGACCCGGAGCTGGCGCGCCGCGCGCATCGCAGCGTGCACGTGCTGGACGGCCAGGTCATGGACCTCAAGGCCGTGCCGGACGCCCCGCGGCGCGAGACCACCGCCAAGGCTTGAGCCAGAGAGACGACGATGTTCGCCTATTACCTGCGTCTCGCCCTGGTCGACATCCGCCGCAATCCGGTGCTGAGCGGGTTGATGGTGTTGGCCATCGCCGTCGGTATCGGCGCCAGCATGACGACGCTGACGGTGCTGTACCTGCTCTCCGGCGACCCGCTGCCGGGACGCAGTGCGAAGATCTTCTACCCGCAAGTGGATCCGAGCCCGTATACCGCGCCTCATATCGAACCCCTCGACAGGATGGACTACCGCTCCGCCCTGGACCTGTGGAGCGCGCAGCAGGCCGACCGACAGACGCTGGTGGTAGACAGCCTGCTGAAGGTGCGTGCGCCGGGCGTGGACCAGCCGCCGCGGATGGAGACGATGCTGTCCACCACCGCGGATTTCTTCCCGATGTTCAGCGTGCCGTTCCAGTATGGAGGCGGCTGGAGCGCCGTTGATGACGTCAAGCACGCGCGCGTGGCGGTGATCTCGGCCGACCTCAACGACCGGCTGTTCGGCGGCGCCGACAGCGTGGGCCGCACTCTCACCCTGCGCGGCAGCGACGTACGCGTCGTCGGTGTGCTGAAACCCTGGCGGCCTTCGCCCCTGTTCTACATGGTGGCGGGCGGCCGCTACGCGAGCGGGGACACTGCCGATCTATACAGGCCGCCGGAGAACGTGATGACGCCGTTCTCGGCGGGCCTGGAGATCAACGACGGGAACTTCCAGCAGTTCACCTGCTGGCATCCCCCGGAACGGCCTGGGCACCTCGAGGACTCGCCATGTGTGTGGGTCTCCCTGTGGGTGGAGCTCGACACCCCGGCCAAGGTGGACGCCTACCGCCAGTTCCTCGCCGGTTATGCGGCCCAGCAGAAGTCCTTGGGCCGTTTCATCCACGCCGAGAACACGCGCCTGCGCAACCTCATGCAGTGGCTGGACTTCAACGGCGTGGTGCCGAGCGACGTGCGCTTGCAGAACTGGCTGGCCTTCTCCTTCCTGCTGATCTGCCTGTCCAACACCGTGTGCCTCTTGTTGGCGAAGTTCCTGCGACGCGGCGGCGAGATCGGGTTGCGCCGCGCTCTGGGCGCCCCGCGCCGCGCGATATTCAGTCAATGCCTGGTGGAGGCCGGCCTGATCGGCCTGCTGGGCGGCATCGGCGGCTGGCTGCTGACCCTGACCGGATTGTGGCTGATCCGTCAGCAGCAGGCTGCTTATGCGGACCTCGTGCACCTGGCGGTGCCTATGTTCCTGACCACGTTCGCGCTGGCGGTGGCCGCCAGCCTGTTGGCCGGGGCGCTGCCGGCGCTGCGCGCCAGCCGCATCGACCCGGCGCTGCACCTCAAGACGCTATGAGAGGCCACCCGTGCACCTGACACACATCCTCGCCGCGCTGCGCCATCACCGTCTGTCGGCGGGGCTGATCGCACTGCAGATCGCCCTGGTCTGCGCGGTACTGTGCAACGCCTGCTCTCTGATCGCGGGCCGCCTGGAGCTGATGGGCCTCACGAGCGGCATCGATGAACCCTCCTTGGCACTGGTGCGGATCACGGGCTACGACGCCGACGCGGCGAGCGACGTCAACGCCAGGGCACTGGCCGCCTTGCGGTCCATCGCCGGCGTGCAATCGGTCAGCGCGGTCAACACCGTGCCCTTCGGGCCGCGGCTGGCCGCTGCCGGCATCAGCCTGGATGCCGCCGCGACGCGTACCGACGCCGTGATCGACTTCTACGTCGGCGGACCCGGCAGCCCGGAGGTCCTGGGTCTGAAGCTCGCGTCCGGGCGCTGGCCGCTAGCGGGCGATTACGGTCCGATCCAGAACTTCGTGCCGGCCGACGCGCCGGCGCTGGTGACGCGCACGCTGGCCGA
>DATIEQ010000242.1:0-2304 GCA_035455665.1 Gammaproteobacteria bacterium
TGAGGGAGGGGAATATTGTAAGGAAATGGAGGGCGGGCTCCCTTTTCTCAAGCGAGATCGGGAGAGCCTTGGCTGGCGCAGAGTAAAAAATGGAGCGTTATTAGTAAGTCTCAGGCAATCTATACAGTGAGTACACTCCGGCCTCTTCCTGCTCGACCCACTTGCTGAACTCCGCGCTGACGCGGTCTATCTCTTTGTAGAACATGGCGGCGTTGCGCTCGGTCACGGGGTAACCGCCGTAGTGCTTGAGGAAGCCTTCCAGGGCACGGCCGGTGCGCAAGGCGCCGGCGCCCATGTCTTTCAGCACGGCGAGCCGGCCTTCGCTCTTGAGGTGGGCGGTGAGGTAGGCGTGCAGTTCATCGGTCTCGCGCCGCATGTGCTCGGCGATCTCCACCCGCATCTGGTCCAGCAGCGCCTTCACGTCGTCGAAGCGTTGCGCCTGGACGGAATTCTTGGCCTTGTCCAGGAGCAGCACCAGGTCGCGGTGCTGCTGGGTGAGGGCTGCCACGAGACCCGGGTCGTAGGCGACCTGGGGCGGCTGCGGTACCTCAGCGAAGGGGTCCGGCGGCGTCTCTTTGGGCTTGCGAGAGAAGAATGAGATGGCCATGGTGTCGGATTCCACGAGGAATGCCGACGCGGTGCCGGGCAGAGGATTCCCCTCCACAGCATCCGCTTATCCGGGCTGGATGTATGTAGCGGGGCAGCGCAAAGACGGGGGGTCGACGGTGTTTATTTACCTGGATTGGGCTCGTAGTGCGCTGGTTCCCCATCCGGGGTCGGTATCAGGCCACGCTCGTTTGGGGGCGCACTCCGACGCAGAGCAGCCAGAAACCCGTGGTGATCTCGGCGATGAGGATCGGATACCCACCGAATTGGATCGTGGTGGCGTACTCGGGATAGATGAGGCTGGCGAAGCCCATGAAGAACGCCAGCACGGAGGCGACGATGCCGAACGCAGACAAGAGCCTCGGTATGTAGCGCGACTTGAAGAACAGATAGAAGAAGAGGGTGGAACCGACCGTGAAGAACAGGCTGGCGACATCGAGCGTGACTCCATGGGCATCGTGCGTGAAGTACACCAGGGCCTGCAACTGCTCCGTCGAGAACGGGCCGACATAGTCCGGGTGTGTGTACAGGCGCAAGCTCGTGAAGGAGAAGATCGTCCCGGCGCCCCCCACGAACGCATCCCCCAGCCTCCAATACAGGGCCATCCGGGCGAGATCGTCGTTTACCGGCTTGAGAGTCTGATACAGAGAGAAGGCCAGCAACACCGTGCCGACGGAGGTGATGAGCTGGCTCGACAGTGCGATCCTGTACAGCTGCTCGGAAGCGATGATCTTTCCGGCGATCTCCGCGAAATCTCCGGACCCAGTCATGACGGGCAGGGTGAGGACGCCGGCCATGTAGGTGACGATGAGGAACAGGTACAGGAAGCCCGCGATCCGCGCATAGGTGCGTTGGGTTCTTTCAGCCGGAAGAACTTGCATCTCGGTCATACCCGGGCGCGGCAATGCAGCGGACCCGCTCTCACGCGGCGCGCGCTCTTTCTTGCCACTTGGCGAGATTGACGCCCTTGATGAGCAACCACAGGCACAGGGCCAACTCGGCGATGAACCCCGGCAGCAGGCTCCAGGGAAACAACGCGTCCGCCACCGGCGGCGCCAGGAAGCGGGCGAAACTGTTGATGAGATAGCCTGTGCCCGCGATCAGGAGCAGCGCACCGATGAATCGGGGCAGATAGTCCGACTTCCAGATCAGATACCCCAATACCAGCAGGCCGAAGCCGAAGAAGACCAGGCCGACGAGATAGCCGGCGGCATGCAGCTTCATGGCGAGCAGAACGAGGCCCTGGGTCTGATGCGGGTCGAAGCCATCCACAGTCCCACCTTCGAGGATACGCAGGGCTACGAACTGGAACAGCAGGCAGACGGCGTAGATCACATCGAACGCCACCCGCAGCCACGCGGCCAGCAGGGCCAAGTTCCGGTCCACGGGCCTCAACAGTGCGTACAGGATCAGCGCCACGCCGATATCAACACTCACGTTCAACACGTCAGCGGCCAATCCGAAGCCGAACAGGGTCTCGTGGGCGAGGATGTTAGCAGCAGTGGTGGACGCATCGCCGGAGATGATGAGCTTGCTCCGGACAAAGGCCTCGGCGAACATCGCAGCGATGATGATGTATAGATACAGCAGTCCGCCGGCACGAGCATAGGCCTGGGGTGAGAAATCAGCGCCGCGTGCCGTCATGTCCGCTCCTTAGTGGTAATAAGTATTGACGGGAACGGCGCTCAATAGTTCCCT
>DATIEQ010000243.1:0-3004 GCA_035455665.1 Gammaproteobacteria bacterium
CACAGTGGAACCTCTCACAAGATGGGAGCCTATGGATCATCGCCCCGACTTCCGTGAAGGAGATCGGATGCATCCATACGTGCCAGGGTCTGGAAGTCGACTATATCGGTGTCATCATCGGACCGGATCTCATAGTCCGGGATGGCAAAGTCATCTCGGTTCCTAAGGCCAGATCGCGCATGGATGCATCGATTAAGGGTTATAAGAAGATGTTGAGTGATGATCCGACGCGGGCTGCCATGATGGCCAATCTGATCATCAAGAATACTTATAGGACCTTGATGACCCGCGGCTTGAAGGGCTGCTACATCTATTGCACGGACGAGGAGACGGGGCAGTATTTCCGTGACCGCCTGAACGGCGTCTCCCAGCCCTTTGGGGATGCGGAAGCCGAGCAGGACGAGTTTGTTGCTCCAGTGCTTCCTTTCAGGGTATTGGAGCGGGAACAGGTGCGCCCATACAAGAATTGCGTACCCGTGCTGGAACTGAAGGTGGCCGCCGGATATTTCAGTGAATCCAGCGCCGGTGATCCCGACGAAATCGCATGGGCTGAGATTCCCGACGTGTTCCGGGTTCAGTCAGGCATGTTCATCGCTCAGGTCGTCGGAGATTCCATGAACAGGGTCATTCCGAGTGGATCATGGTGCCTGTTCCGGGCCAATCCGCCTGGTTCACGCAATGGCAAGATCGTCTTGGTGGAGAGCAGGGGGATTTCCGATCCAGAGCACGGCGGCTCCTATACGCTCAAGAGGTATCGAAGCCAGAAGGCTGTGAGTTCCGACGAGACGTGGGAACATAGCCGCATAGAGCTTCTGCCTGAGAGTTTCGAATCTCGTTTCAAACCGATCATCTTTGATGCAGGGAAGGCCAGCGAACTCCGTGTCGTCGCGGAATACATCGCAATCCTTTAGACAACCCCCTCCCCTTGATGGGGGAGGGGCTAGGCAATGGGTCGCGACTGTGCTGGAGTGTTCTAAAGGCTGTGGCCCCTGCGCTACGCTTTCCTGCTTCACTTGGCGCAGTGGGTAGGCTCCCTGCCTACCCGTTCGCCGCATGCGGCTCACTGTAACAAAAAATTCATATTTACAGCGGGAGTTATGGTCAAATCCGAACGCGGATCGGTGCGTCTCGACAAATGGCTCTGGGCTGCCCGGGTCTTCAAGACCCGAGCGCTCGCAACCGTGGCGGTGAACGGCGGCAAGGTGCACGTGAACGGTGGCCGGGTGAAGCCGGCACGCGAGGTGCGCCTGGGCGACCTCATCGCCGTCACCCGCGAGCAGGCGTCCATGGAGATGGTGGTCAGAGGACTGTCGGCCAAGCGCGGTCCCGCGCGCGAGGCGCAGACTCTCTACGCAGAGACTCCGTCGAGCCGTGAGGCACGCGCAGTTCGTGCGGCGCTGCGACTCAATAGATCTTTGGTGAACCCCGCGCCGGCGAAACGGCCCGACAAGAAGTCACGTCGTCAGATCATCCGCTTCACCAGGAAAGTGATTTAAAGGTGCCTCTAAAAATGCAGATTTTGGTTTATGGCAAGGCGCGGTCGCCCGAGCATCCGGAGCATACTCTTGGTGTATGTGAGGATTGCGAGGGCGAGCGCAACGTCGCAAGAAAGCAAAAGATTCATTTTTAGAGGCACCTGTGCCCAAGCCCGTCACGCCGCTCCTGACTGCCGATATCGTCATCGAGCTTTTGGACCAGCCGGGCAAGGTGGTGCTTATCGAGCGCACGCACGCGCCCCTGGGGTGGGCGCTCCCGGGCGGGTTCGTGGACGTGGGCGAGACGCTCGAGCAAGCAGCGGTGCGCGAAGCGCAGGAGGAGACGGGGCTCACGGTGAAGCTCAAGGCGCTCCTGGGCCTGTACTCGGATCCCAAGCGCGATCCTCGCGGCCATACGGTGACGGCGGTATACGTGGCGGAAGCTCATGGGGCACCGCGGGCCGGGGACGACGCCGGTCGTGCTCAGGCCTTCGATCCCCTGCAACCGCCGCCGCTCGCGTTCGACCATGCCATCATCCTCGGGGACTATCGGCGGTTTCGCGAGACCGGATTTCCGGCGCCGCTGCATCCCTAGATGAGCGACACGAGCTTTCTTGACTATGTCATTGAACAGCTCGAGCCGCTGGGCGGCGTGACACAGCGCGCCATGTTCGGCGGCCACGGCCTGTATGCGCGCGGCAGCTTCTTCGGCATCGTCCATAAGGGCGCGCTGTATTTCCGTACCGACGAGGCGAGCCGGGCCAAGTACAAGCGGGCCGGCAGCCGTCCGTTCAACCCCAAGGGCAAGCAGGAACTGCATCGCTATTACGCCGTGCCTGCCGAGGTGCTGGACGACGCTGAAACGCTCGTCGCCTGGGCGAGAGAGGCGGCTGAAAGAGGGTAGTGAGCCCGGTACGGCTCGCGGCATTCCCGCCTGCACTATATAATTTGCGCCTTCCCCATGCGGCCCCGACCCTCCCTATGGCCAAGACCCTGCGCGCGAGAGTCGTCCTGGCGGCCGCCTGTCTCGCCGTCCTCTGGTTCACCAATCTCGGGTACCGCGATCTCTTCCAGACCGACGAGGGTCGTTACGCTGAAGTGCCGCGGGAGATGCTGGCGAGCGGCGACTGGGTGACCCCGCGGCTCGACGGCCTCAAGTATTTCGAGAAGCCGCCACTCCAGTACTGGGCGACGGCCGCGACCTATTCCCTGTTCGGGGAATCCAACGCCAGCTCGCGCCTGTGGACCGCTCTCACCGGGTTCCTCGGCATCCTCATGACAGGCCTCGCAGCAGCGCGCCTCTTCGACCGCCAAAGCGGGTGGTTCGCGGGCCTGGCGCTCCTTGCCAGCGCCTATTACGTGATCATGGGCCACTTCAATACCCTCGACATGGGCGTGAGCTTCTTCATGTCGGCAAGCGTCTTCGCTTTCCTGCTCGCCATGGATGCCATGACGTTGGGCTCACGTCGCGGCTGGATGTACCTCGCTTGGGCCGCGGCGGGGCTCGCCACCTTGAGCAAGGGTCTTGA
>DATIEQ010000244.1:0-3039 GCA_035455665.1 Gammaproteobacteria bacterium
CATGGGACGCGTGGCGGTGGAGAAGAACATCGAAGCGTTCCTGAACCTGGAACTCCCCGGCACCCAGTACGTGGTGGGCGACGGGCCGGATCTGGAGATGCTGAAGCAGCGCTACACGGCGCGCTTCACCGGCTTCCTCAAGAGCGAGGATCTGGCGGCGCACGTGGCGGCAGCGGACGTGTTCGTGTTCCCGAGCCTCACGGACACCTTCGGGCTCGTGCTGCTCGAGGCCATGGCCTGCGGCGTACCGGTGGCGGCTTACCCCGTCACCGGTCCGGTGGACGTCATCCAGCACGGGGTCACCGGCTACTGCGATCCGGACCTGCGCAAGGCGGCGCTCGCCTGCCTCAAGCTGGACGGTGATGCCTGCCGGCGTTACGCGCTGCAGCACGGCTGGAAGCAGGTGGCACTGCAGTTCCTGGACCACATGGTCCCGGCGCGCCGCCCATCGCAGCAGCGCGCCAGCGACACCCTCGCAAACGCCTAGAGAGCTACCAGGCCTTCCGCATCCAGCCCTGGGCTGAATGGCTCACCTCGTAGGTAGGCCAGTAACGCAGGTCGAGCTTGAGCGTGATGACCTGTGCGGCGCCATCCCAGCTGCGCACCGTCAGGCGCACGTTGTCCCGGTCCTTGAGGCCCTTCACCGCGGCGATGAAGCTGTCCATATCCGGGGTCGGCTGCTCGTTCACGGCCACGACGCGCAGGCCCGCCGTAAGTCCATAGCGGCTCGCGGGAGAACCGAAGTTGTAATAACCCACCAGGAGACCGCTCGCCGGGATGCCACGCTGGGCGGAGGCCGGGTGTTGCGGCTTCTGCAGGAGCGCACCTGCCCATAGGAGCATGCGATCCGTGCCCGCTCCGTCAAGCGTCACGGTCGCCACCTTGATGTCCGAGACCCGGCCGTCGCGCAGCACCGTGAGCGTCGTCTGCGGCTGTTGGCTCGCCTTCTCGACCGCGCCGAAGCTCGTGACGGGCTTGCCGTCGATGGCGAGGAGCAGGTCGCCGCTCTGCAGCGCTTTCTCCGCGGGCGTGTCCCCAGTCAGCCGTGCCACCGCGAGCGCCTCGCGCCGCTCCGGATCCACGGCACCGAGCTTGTTAGCCCAGTCATCCGGCAACCCAAGCTTGCGCGCCTGGGCAAGGGAGATGGGATAGAGCTCCGCGTCCAGGGACCGCAGGCTCCCGCCCCCAGTCACGGTATGCAGCATGTCCTGCACCACATCCGCCGGGATGCCGCGCTGCATCTCCTGGGTGCGGGATGAATCGTCGTAGGCGAAGCTCGTCCACAAGGCGGTGATGCGGCCATCCTTGTCCGCCAGCACGCCCGTGACGTTGTCCGGTGCATTCACCAGGCTCAATACCTCCAGGTTCGTGTCCCGGAAGCGGAAGGTGCGCGACAGCGGGAAACTGATGGGATCCAGAGACGCCACCTGGCTCTGCTGGCTCGTCAGCGTATCGTCAGGCTGGTATCCGACCAGCGTCACCTGCTCGCCGGCCTTGGCGGTACGCGGCGCGAACACCGCGCTCTTCACCGGTGTCGTCCCGAGGAGCTTCGGATCGTACTGTATCACCGCCAGGTTATGCAGCGGATGCACGTACACCACCTTGCCGGGGACCTCGAGCGAACCCGCGAAGGTGAGCTTCACGTCGCCCGGGAACACCGGCACCGTGTCGCGGTCGGTGACCACGAGTCCTGCCTTAGCGTCCACCACGACACCGGCGCCGAGGTAATGGGTCTCGCCGACGCCGTCCACCGGATAGGGCATGTCGAACTTTATGAACACCAGGGACGGAGCGAGCTTGTTCATGAGCGCGCCGTCGTAGTGCGGATAGCTCACGGTCGCCGGCGTGTCAGCCGAGGCATCGCCCGCCTCCGGCAGCGGCGTGCAGGGCCAGCCGCCGCTCGCCGCGTCCTGGCGGCAGAGGTTCGCCGGGTACCAGCGGCGGTCGATGGTGACCACGCCAAGCACCGATTGCTTGCGGTTCGACAGGTTGAAATAGCGCAGGCGCACGTGTGCGCCGTCAGGCAAGGTCGCGAGGACCTTCGCGAAGCCGTCCAGGTCGCTCACGCTCTGGCCATCGAATTCGGTGATCACCGCGCCCCGCTGGATGCCGGCGGTGCCGAAGACGTAGCCGGGGTTCGCCACGTAGGCACCCCGGACCGGCACGTTGAATCCGTGGGCGACTTGGTAAGACAGGTCGTTGAGTGTCGCACCGCCGAATTCCAGATAGGACAGCGGCGAGAGGGCATCCAGATCCTCGACCTTCACCTGCTGCAGCAAGGGCTTGCCGCCGCGCAGCAGCTTCACCGTGAGCGTCTTGCCCACGGAGGCATCCAGGATGTCGTCCAAGGGCACGAAGGTGTAGAGCGCGTGGTCGTCGACGCTGAGCAGGATGTCGCCGGGCTGCAGCAGACCGTCCGCGGGCCCGCCGGAGAGCACCTGGTTCACTACCAGGAGGCCGCTCGCGTCCGGATAACGCTTGCGCAGGTCCGTCTCCATGTCTTGCGTGAGGCCAAGCCGCTCAAGCTCGTCGTAGTACTCGTGGCTGAAGACTGTCTCAAAGGTGCCGCGCGTGACCGCTTGACCGGCGATGACCAGCTTGAGCGCCCGCACAATGCGATCGAGCGGCAAGAAGTAGCTGGAGGAGGCGTCGTTGCGGGCGCCGGCGTTGAGCGCGATCACGTCGCCGTCGATGTCGAGCACCGGCGAGCCTGAGGAGCCGCCGGTCGTCCCGGACACCGCCTGGAAATAGAAAGTGTTGAAATCGTTGTAGTTACCGGCCCCGTATTCGGGCGCATCCCGGTCAAGCCGTGCCAGCGTGCCCGAGAGGATGGACTGCTGCTCACCCGCGTCATTGCCGATGATGCGGAACTCCTCCTGCACCTGCGCTGCGTCGGGCGCGAGCTTGAGCGAGACGGGTTTGATGAACTTCAGTGCAGCCGGGTCGTACTGATAGAAGCCGAAATCGTGGATCGGGTCGTGGTAGAGGGGCTTGAGCGTCACCACTTCGTGGTCCTGGAACACCGCTTCCGCCACCACC
>DATIEQ010000245.1:0-7407 GCA_035455665.1 Gammaproteobacteria bacterium
ACCCCGGACCCGCGCTTCCTGTTCCTGTCGGCGCGGCACACCGAGGCCCTGGCACATCTCCTCTATGGCGTCACCGAGAGCGGTGGCTTCATCCAGCTCACGGGCGAGGTGGGCACGGGCAAGACCACCCTGGTGCGCACCCTGCTCGAGAAGCTGCCGGACAACGTGGACGCGGCGCTGGTCATCAACCCGCGGGTCTCGGTGCTGGAGTTCCTGCGCAGCATCTGCCGCGAATTGGACCTCGACTGGAAAGCGAGCCAGACGCCCCAGGACCTGATCGACGCCCTCAACGCGCGCCTGCTGGAAGCCCACGCGCAAGGACGGCGGGTGGTGCTCATCATCGACGAGGCCCAAGGCCTCACTCCCGAGGTGCTGGAGCAGGTGCGCCTGCTCACCAACCTCGAGACCCAGCGCCACAAGCTGCTGCAGATCATCCTGGTAGGTCAGCCGGAGTTGCGCGAGCTACTGGCGCGCACCGACCTCCGGCAGCTCGCCCAGCGCATCACCGGCCGCTACCACCTGATGCCGCTCTCCTCCAACGAGAGCCGTGCTTACGTGAACCACCGGCTCACGGTGGCGGGCGCGGTGGCGCCGATCTTCACGGGCTCCGCGCTGCGCGCCGTGCAGGGCGTGACCCAGGGCATCCCACGGCTCATCAACATCATCTGCGATCGGGCGCTGTTGGGCGCCTACACCCGTGAGCTGCGCCAAGTGGACGCGGGGCTGGTCCGCCACGCCGCCCGCGAAGTACTGGGGGAGGAGCCCGCGACACGCCGGCCACCCTGGCTCCTGGCCGTAACTTTGACGCTGGCCGCCGCCTTACTCCTCTGGACTGCGGGCACCCGTTACCGGGAAGCCGGCACGACGGCGTCCGCACCTCCCAGGACCGCCGCCGTGGCGCCAAGCCTCGCCGACTGGCTCGTGGACCCGGCCCATCCGGCGGACACCGACACCGCCTTCGCGACCCTCTTCTCCCTGTGGGGCGCCCGCTACACCCCGGCCGGGAGCGGGAGCGGCTGCCGCGAAGCGGAACAGGCGGGCCTGCGTTGCCTGTACCGGCGCGGCAACTGGAACGATCTCAAGAGTTACAACCTGCCGGCGATCCTCACCCTCACGGACGGTTCCGGCGCACCCCACCAACTGGTGGTCACCGCCTTGGATGGCGGGCAGGCGACCTTCAAGGCCGGTGCCGCGACGGCCCGTTTCCCGCTCGGTGCCGCGGAGCCCCTGTGGTATGGCGAATACCTGCTGCTGTGGCGGCCGGACGCGGCAGCCGCGTCGCCGCTCCTGCCCGGCATGACCGGCACCTCCGTGCAGTGGTTGCGCAGCCGCCTCGCGGCCCTGAAGCACGGGACCGATACGGGTGTGAGCAGCTACGACGACAGCTTGGTGGCCGCGGTGAAGGAATTCCAGGCGGAGCAGCATCTCAGGGTGGATGGCATCGCCGGGGAAGAGACCCTGGTGCGCCTCTCCGCGCTCACGGCACCCCCCGGCACACCGCGGCTCGAAGCGGGCGGGGGCTGAACGCATGTCGCTCATCCTAGACGCCCTGCGCAAATCCGAACGCAGCCGCCGGCAGAGCCTCACGGGCCAGATCGGCGCCGGCGAGACGCCCTCGGGCCGCACCCGCTTGCCGGTGCCTTGGGTGACGCTCTTAGGTGTGTTGCTGCTCATCAACGCCATCGCCCTGGGGATCTTCTATTGGCGTGCGCCGCAGACTCCCGCAGCAGGAACATCGCAGCCTGGGGCTTACCGGCCGAGCGTCCGCCCTCTGGCGGAGGAAGCAGCCACGGCCCCTGACCCCGGACCGCCTGCGGTACACGTCGCGCCTGCCCCGCTCGGCGCTCCCGCCGCCGCGACCGGCGATACTCAAGTCCCGGTGTCGGACTCGTCGCCGCCGGCGACCGCGATGCCTGCCGGCCTGCCGCCGCTGCATCTGGACGTGCACGCCTACGCGGTGAAACCCGCCGACCGTTTCGTGATGATCAACCTCGCCCAATACCACATCGGCGACACCCTCAAGGAAGGGCCGCGGGTGGTGGACATCACGCCCCAGGGGGTGATCCTGGAGTACCAGGGCAGCCGCTTCCTCCTGCCGCGGACATGAAATAAAGTCTTGGCTCCCAGCCCGCGGCCTCTTCGTCCATGAACAGCGTCCCCGGCATCGCTTATGTGGACGGCGTGCGCGTACGGCGCGCGCTCAGCGCCGGCATCCGTCACGTCATCGCGCGCCAGGATCACCTGAACGCCATCAACGTGTTCCCGGTGCCGGACGGGGACACGGGCACCAACATCGCCTTCACGCTGCGCGCCGTGCTCACCGCCATGGCGGAGAACATGCAGCGGGATGCCGGCCACATGCTGGAGGTGGTGGCCTCCGCCGCCCTGGATGGCGCCCGTGGCAATTCCGGCGCCATCCTGGCGCAGTTCTTCCAGGGCCTGGGCGAGAAGTCGCGCACCCTCGAGGAACTCTCCCCGGCCCATTTCGTGGAGGCGGTCGCCCACGGTGCGGCCTCCGCCCGCGGCGCCCTCAGCAAGCCCCGGGAAGGCACGCTGCTCACGGTGCTCACGGACTTCGCCGCCGCCTTGGGCGCGCGGCTTACCGCGGACCCGGCGGCGGACATCGAAAGGCTGCTCCAGGCCGGGCTCGAGCGCGCGCAGGTCTCCCTCGCCAACACGCCGAACCAGCTCGAGGTGCTGAAGAAGGCCGGCGTCGTGGACGCGGGTGCCCAGGGCTTCGTGGACCTCATCCAGGGCGTGGTGGACTTCCTCGCCACCGGCTCCCTCGAGAACCTGCCGGCGGATACCGAGCTCCCGCCCGCGGACATCCCCCACGCGGGCGCCATCGAGATGGACACGGAGTATCGCTACTGTACCGAGTGCCTGATCAGCGGCGCCGACATCGACCGCGCCGCCCTCTCCGCCGAGCTCAACGCCATCGGCGGCAGTCTGGTGGTGGCGGGCGGGCGGCAGAAACTCCGGGTGCATATCCATCTCAAGACGCCCGACGCGCTGTTCCGGGTCGCGTCCCGCTACGGCAAACTCTCCGGCGAGAAGGCCGACGACATGTGGCGCCAGGCGCGCATCGCCGGCAAGCAGCTGGCCCGCCCCGCGATCGTCACCGACTCGGGCGCCGACATCCCCGAGGCCCTGCGCGAGGCGCTCGACATCCACATGGTGCCGGTGCGCGTGCACTTCGGCGAACACGCCTATCTCGACAAGCTCTCCCTGACGCCCGCGGAGTTCTACCGCATGCTCGGCGAGCATCCGGAGCACCCCAAGACCTCGCAGCCGCCGCCCGGCGACTTCCGCCGGGAGTTCATGTTCCTGGCGAGCCACTACGAGGCGGTGCTGTACGTCGGGCTCACCTCGCGGGTGAGCGGCACCTTCCAGGCCGCCGTCTCCGCCGCGGGGCGTGCCGAGGGTGCCGCGGTGACGGCGCTCGACAGCAAGACCGTGTCCTGCGGTCAGGGGCTGCTCGCGATGTACGCGGCGGAATGCGCCCAGGCGGGCCAGGACGCAGCAGAGATCGTGAAGTCCGTGGAAGCCATGATGCCCCGCACCCGCACCTGGGGGATGATCCCGGACCTCTCCCACGCGGTGCGCGGCGGGCGCGTGCCGCGCTCGAAGAAACTGCTGGCGGAACTCCTGCACGTGACGCCCCTGTTGGCGGCGACCCCCGAGGGTGAGGTGAAATCCTGCGGGGTGCTGTTCGGGCGCCAGCGGCTGGTCGACAAGTTCGCGCGCTACCTCGCGCGGCGCGCTGACTTCCGCGAGCGTTACCGCCTGCTGGTAGGACACTGTGCCTCGCCCGTGGAGGCCGAGGCCCTGCTCAAGCGGCTGCAGGAACTCATCCCTGCCATAGAGTCCGCCCATCTCGCCGAGGTGGGGCCGGCACTCGGCACCCACGCGGGCCCCGGCGCATTGGTGGTGAGCATGCAGGCCTACACTCCGCCCCAGCACGAACGCTCTCCCCTCCGCTCCTAACCTCCGGGTATCCCCATGCGCTACCTCGATCTCCTCGTCGCGATGCTCCTGCCCGGTCTCGTCCTCGCGACGGAACCGCCGCCGTTCAGCGAAGCGAACCTGCGCGACACGATCAAGACGCTCTCTTCCGACGCTTACGGCGGACGTGCGCCCGGCACGGAGGGGGAACGGCTGACCTTGGATTACATCAGCGGCCGGTTCAAGAGCTACGGCTTGGCGCCCGCCAACGGGAACTCCTACCTGCAAGACGTGCCGCTCAAGCAGATCACTGCCGACCCCCAGACTGAGCTCGACGTCACGGGCGGCGCGACGCCGCTCAGTTTCCACTATGGCGACGACATGGTGGCGAGCACGCCGCGGCCCGAGAAGATCGTCGAGTTGAAAGACTCTCCGCTCGTGTTCGCCGGTTACGGCATCGTTGCGCCGGAGTGGGGCTGGGACGATTACGCAGGTCTCGACGTGAAGGGCAAGACCGTGGTGGTCTTGGTGAACGACCCCGGTTATGCCAGCGGCGACCCAACGCTCTTCGAAGGCAAGACCATGACCTACTACGGGCGCTGGACCTACAAGTACGAGGAAGCGGCGCGCCAGGGTGCCGCCGGTGTGCTCGTGGTGCACGACACCGGACCCGCGGGTTACCCCTGGGAGGTGGTGCGCGGCAGTTGGACCGGGCCGCTGGAGGAACTGCAGCCCGGCAAGGAATACCACCCCGCCGTCCAGGGCTGGCTCTCTCACGACGCGGCAGAGCGCCTGTTCGCCGCCGCCGGCCTCAAGTTCGACGAGCTATCGAAAGCCGCGGCCGCACATGGCTTCAAACCCGTGCCGCTCGCGCTCAAGGCGAACATCACGCTGCACAACGACGTGAAGGATATCATCTCCCATAACGTCGTCGCCGTGATCAAGGGTGCGAGCCACCCTGAAGACGTGGTGGTCTACACCGCCCACTGGGACCATCTCGGCACCAAGACCGCCGCCGACGGCAAGACCGCGGTGTTCCATGGCGCCGTGGACAACGCCTCCGGCATCGCCGGCCTCCTGGAGATCGCACGTCGCTTCGCCTCGACTGACCCGAAACCGGCGCGCAGCGTGTTGTTCATCGCCACCACCTGCGAGGAGCAGGGCTTGCTCGGCGCCCAGTACTACGCCAGCCATCCTCTCTGGTCCCTCGCCCATACCGTGGTGGACCTCAACATGGACGTGCTCGATACCTTCGGCGCGACCCGCGACGTGACGGTGCGCGGCCGCTTCATGTCCGGCGCGGACGATGCGCTCATCGCCGCGGCGAAGTCGCTCGGCCTCGCCGTGGAAGAGGACTCACAGTCGGAGAAGGGGCTGTATTTCCGTGCGGACCATTTCGAGTTCGCCAAGGCAGGCGTGCCCGCGCTCAGCATCGCGCTCGGCACCGACTACGTGGGCCGAACGGCGGGCTGGGGCTTGGAACAGCAGCAGGCCTATACCCGCGAGCGCTATCACAAGCCCGCGGATGTGTACGAGCCGGGCTGGGACCTGGCCGGCATGCAGCAGCAGCTCGGCCTCATGTATCTCACCGGCGCGGGTCTCGCCGGTACGGGCACCTGGCCCGAGTGGCGCGCCGGCAGCCCGTTCCGGGCTCTGCGCCTGACGGAACGCCCCGCCGCGCCTTGAGGACAGGTGTCATCCACCGCCGTGCTGGGTAGAATCCCGGGCGGGGTCCCGAAAAACACATGCACATCCTCATCGTCGATCATTCCAAGGTGGTGCGCACCGTCTGGAACAAGATGGTGGCCGACCTCGGCCATGAGAGCCTCACGGTGGCGAGCGCCGAGGAGGCGCTCGAGGCGCTGCAGAAACAGGACGCGGAGTTCATCTGCGCTTCCCTCTCGTTGCCCGGCATGAACGGCATCGCACTCTGCCGTCAGGTGCGCGCGCTGCCGCGTCACAGCAAGACACCCTTCATCCTGCTCACCTCCACCCAGGACAAGACCCTGCGGCAGGAGGCCTTCGAGTCCGGCGTGACCGAGATCCAGGAGAAGATGGACAAGGAACAGCTCGAGACGCGCCTCAAGCAATATCTCTCCGAGGAGCAACGGGAGCTCACCGGCCGCGTGCTGTACATCGAGGACAGCATGGTGGCGGCGCACATCATGATCAAGATCCTGCGACACATGAACCTGACCGTGGACCATTTCCGCAGCGCCGACGAGGCGCTGGCCGCGTTCGAGCAGCACGACTACGACCTGATCGTGAGCGACATCCTGTTGGAGGGCGTCATGAGCGGCGTGGGGCTCGTGAACCGCGTGCGCAGCTACCTCTCCGACAAGCGCCGCGTGCCGATCCTGGCGCTCTCGGGCATGGACGAACCCTCGCGGCGCATCGAACTGTTCCGCCTGGGTGTCAACGACTACATCGCCAAGCCACCGATAGAAGAGGAGGTGCGTGCGCGGGTGCGCAACCTCATCATCAGCAAGCAGCTGTTCGACCAGGTGCACGCCCAGTCGCGCCAGCTCTACCAGCTCGCGATGCTGGACCAGCTCACGGGGCTCTACAACCGCAACGGCCTCAAGGAGTTCGCCTCCAAGTACTTCAGCGAAGCGGCCGTCCACGACATCCCCGTGAGCGTGCTCATCATCGACCTGGATCATTTCAAGACCGTCAACGACAGCCACGGCCACACCGCCGGCGACGGCGTGCTGGCCAAGAGCGGCGAGATGCTGAAGCAGGCTTGCCAGGAGGGCGACCTGGCGGCGCGGGTCGGCGGCGAGGAGTTCGTTCTGATCCTCGCCAACTGCGGAGTCGAGGAAGCCGCCAAACGCGCCGAGACCATCCGCCGCGACCTGGAGAAGCTCAAGCCCGACGGCATCCCGCTCACCACCAGCATCGGCGTCACCTCCCGGCCCCTCGGCAAGGACGTGAAGTTCGACGACCTGTTCAGGGTCGCCGACCGGGCGGTCTACGAGGCGAAGGCGCAAGGCCGCAACCGGGTGGTCACCCTCCTGTATCACTGAACGCGCCGGCCCTGGCGACGGTGTCTCCATGGCATCATGCCGGCCTCAAGCGGAGCATCCCCATGTCCGACCGGACCGATCCCTTGCATCTCGAGACCCAATGCGTGCACGCCGGCCGCGTGCCGGACGAGAACGCCGGCGGCTTGAGCCCGCCCATCCAGCTCTCCACCACCTTCGAACGCGAGGCGGACGGCAGTTATCCGCGCGGCTACAGCTACATCCGTGCCGGTAACCCGAACCGCACTCAACTCGAGGCCTGTCTTGCCGCGCTCGAAGGCGGCGCCGCGGCGCTCGCCTTCTCCTCGGGGGCCGCCGCCGCATCCGCGGTGTTCCAGGCGCTCAAGCCCGGCGACCACGTGGTCTGCACCCAGGACGCCTACCACGGGGTGCTGCGCATCCTGCGGGAGATCATGCAACCCTGGCAGCTCAAGCTGAG
>DATIEQ010000246.1:0-4887 GCA_035455665.1 Gammaproteobacteria bacterium
AGCGCCCGCTCTCCTTAAGGAACGCGTCGCCTCTCCACGGTCTCATCGCAGCTGCGCGGGAGTCTGCTAGAGTCCCGCCGTACCCTGGGGAGCCTCGCCATGCGCAAACCACTCCTGCCCCTACTGGGCCTGCTGCTCGCCGCCGGCGCCTGGGCCGCTGCCTACCTGCCGCCGGGGACGAAACCCGATCCCTTCATCGCCTACCAGGGGCCGCTCATCGCGCTCACGGGCGCGACCGTCATCGATGGCACGGGCGCCGCGCCCCGGCCTGGCATGACGTTCGTCATCAAGGACGGACGCATCGCCGCCTTAGGGCCCGACGGCCAGGTGACGATCCCCGCGGGTGCGAAGCAGGTGGCGCTCGCCGGCAAGACCGTGTTGCCCGGGTACGTGATGCTGCACGAGCACCTGTTCTACCCCACGGGCCTGCTCACCTACGCCAACATGCCCTACAGCTTCCCGCGCCTCTACCTCGCGGGCGGCGTGACCACGATGCGCACCGGCGGCAGCATCAACCCCTACGCGGATTTGGGCATCAAGCAGTGGGTGGATAAGGGCTACGCCGTCGGGCCGCACATCTTCATCACCGGCCCCTATCTCACCGCCGGTGAAGACCCGGACGATCTGCCGGTGATGCAGTTGGCGGATCTGGGCGATCCCGACATCGCAGTGGAGACGGTACGCCACTGGATCGCGCTCGGCGCCCGCGACTTCAAGATGTACACCACCATCAGCCGCAAGACGCTGGGCGCGGTCATCGAGTATGCCCACAAGCACGGCGCGCGCGTGACCGGCCATCTGTGCTCGGTCACCTACAAGGAAGCGATAGACCTCGGCATCGACGATCTGGAGCACGGCATCTACGTGGCCACGGATTTCGTCAAGGACAAGAAGCCCGACAAGTGTCCGGACGGCGGCACGGTGCAGAAATCCCTCGCGGACCTGGATGTGAACGGTCCCGAGGCTCGTGCTCTACTGCAGGATCTGCTCAAGCACCATGTGGCGCTCACCTCTACCCTCCCCGTGTTCGAGGCGCTGGCACCGGGCCGCCCGATGCTGCCGGACGCGGTGTTGGATCTCATGTCCCTGCAGGCCCGCAGCAACTATCTGCGTTCCTACGGCCGTGTTGCTTTCGGCAACTCACAGGACGCCGTGAAGGCGTTCCAGCACGACATGGCCTTCGAGAAGGCCTTCTTCGAGGCCGGCGGTCTCTTGGTGGACGGCACCGACCCCACCGGTTACGGCGGTGTCGTCCCGGGTTACTCCAACGCCCGGGAGGTGGAACTCCTGCTGGAAGCGGGGCTGTCGCTGCCGGACGCCATCCGGGTCTCGACCTTGAACGGTGCCAAGTTCCTCGGCATCGATAAGGACACGGGCAGCCTCGCGGTGGGCAAGCGCGCCGACCTCACGGTGCTGGACGGCGACCCCACGAAAGACCCCAAGGACTTGCGGAAGGTGCTCTACGTCTTCAAGGACGGCGTGGGCTACGACAGCGCCAAGCTCACGGACAGCGTGCGGGGGGACGTGGGCATCCGCTGAGCGCAACGCCCGCCCACCAAAGAAAACGCCCGCGGTGACGCGGGCGTTTTCATCTCAGGCGCAGGAGTGTGGCTTCAGTTCCACTTGCCGCCGGCACCGCCGGCGCTGTACTTGCCGGCCCCCAGCATCGCCACCGCGAGACCGGAGAGCCCGTAGAAGAGCTCCAACTCGATGGCCCAGCCACCGGCCTCGTTCAAGTGGAACACGTTGATGCCGCGGGTCAGCAGGATCGCCACGAGCATGTTAGCGACGATGAGCAGGCCGCCGATGCGCGTGTAGACCCCGAGGATCACCAGCGCCGGGCCGAGCACCTCGCCGAGATACACGGCGTAGCCCAGGAATCCCGGGATGCCGTGGGCCTGCAGCATGCCTTCGACGCCGCCGGGCCCGTTCAAGAGCTTGTGCAGGCCATGGAGGATGAGCAGCGCGCCCACCATCAGGCGCAGCAGCAATTTGCCTCCGTCGTCGGATTTCCAGTTCATAGATCCTCCGATGGGTAAGGGTATGTGCGCGGGGAAAGTATAGCGGGGGGTGAGCAGCGAAAGCTGCGAACGGGCTCACAGGATGTGAGCCCTGGACCGCGAGTGGGCGAGCGGCACTTACGCGAGCGCACGCACAAGGACGTGCGGGCCGGACCATTTGGGCAGCAGGATGCTGCCGCAAATAGGGACGCGTAGCGATGCGGGCTGCGGTTCCGCGAACCCGGTCTCAATGAAACAGCCGCTTCCAGTTCGTGATGCTGTTGTTGTTGATGAGCTCGATGCCGAGCACGAAACCGGGCTCGCCCTTCGACGGGGCGATCCAGCGGGTGATACCGGAGAGGTTGTAGCCCGCGCCCTGGCCTTCCAGGTTGATGGTGATCTCCACCTGCTCGCCGAGCGCGAAAGGCTTCTTGGTATGGATCTGCAGTCCGCCCGGGGAGATGTCGATGGTGGTGCAGTAATACTTGGAGACGGTCACGTCCTCGCCGCTAATGTTCAGCTGCCGGATGACCGCGCGCTCCTCGCGGCGCAGACGAGGATGCTTCCGCTTCTCCTCCGGATTTGCCATGGCTGTCTTCACGGTGGACGCCCCCAGAACAGTATCGAATTGTGCCATGAACGGCAGGGTCTTCAAGTAAACACCTGAAGACCGGATTATGTAACGAAAGTTCCCGGGTCCTCCGCAAGAAAAAGCCCGGGCTCGATGCCCGGGCTTTAGGGAACGGAATCCCAACGTTATGTTGCCTGTTTGGTGAGCATACGAAGCAGTCCTCATTCGGCCTGTCGACGCAGCATCTCTCAGGGGCGTAGGCCCCGTTCAGAAATTCCAGGCCACGAACACCAGGTTCTCGCCCACGTTCGTGCCGCGCAGACCGCCGTTGGAGAGATGCCGCACGCCCACAGAGAAGTCGTCCTTGTGGTAGCCGAAGGTGGTCATGAATTCGTACTGGCTGGTGAGCGTGGTGGTCTGGTGGGTGATGAGGCCGGGACCGAAGCTCGCATACAGGTGCTGATCCACGATCTCGTACGACGCCGCGACGAAGGACGTGTCCCGGCCGATCGTACCCTTGATGGTGCCGGCGCTGAAATCCCAGGGACTGTCGCCGGGCACGTAGTCGAGCATCAGCACCTGGCCGCGCTGGCCATCGTGCAAGCCGGTGTAGCCTACGGAGATGCCGGTCTGTGCTTGAGCCGCGAGCGGCACCAGCGATAGACCGATGATGAGCGGGGTGCGTGCTGCCAGAGCACGCGCAGATTCGAGCTGTTTGCGTAGAGTCTTCTTCACGACTGTTCCTCTTCTCTTCTTCCCATCCCGCCCCCGGGTTTAAAGATTCAGTGCTCCCGTCCGATCCGCCGGCGGCGTGCGCCCAGTCGTTCCAGGAATTCCCCGAGCGCGCCTGCCGACCAGAACAGGGCGAAGGCAACGAAGCCGGCGATGACTCCGAAGCCGATGGCGAGCCCGCGCAGCAGGCCGTGCATCGCGTGCACGGAGCCCGACTCGATCCACAGCAGCGCTGTCATGACGTGATGCATGCCGGTCTCCTGTAGTCCTACATATCTAATAATTTCGATATGTAAGCGCGAAAAAATTGCCCTCTCGGGCATGAGCTGGAATCCACTCTGAGTATATTTTAGTAACTAACTTGACAAAGACAAGTAGGTACTACAAAGTAACCAATATGGATACCTCCCAGAGCTCCTCCTGCAACGCCAACGCCGCCGACACCTCGGGCCCCCTACACCGAATGTTGGGAGTCCTGGCCGGCCCCTGGACCATCTATCTCATCTGGGTGCTGTCCACGGAAGGGCCCATGCGCTTCGGCGCCCTGCGCCGCCGCATCGAGGGGATCTCCACCAAGGTGCTGACGGAGCGGCTCCGCCTCCTGGAAGCGGAGGGTTTCGTCACCCGCCACTACGAGCCCACGGTGCCACCCCAGGTGACCTACAGCCCCACCGAGCGCATCGCGGAGCTGATCCCTGTGCTCAAGATGTTCTGTCAGCTGTCGCGGCAGTGGTATGGCGTAGAAGCGAAAGCCGGCATCAAGCGGAAAGCTAAAGCCGTCGCGGCTTGAATCTTAAGCGGCCTGGGTCCGCTCCTCCATTCCGATATCAATCTTGCGGAACAGTAGCAAGTGCGCGGCGCGCATAAAGCGCGATAGGAATGCCCACGAAGAACACGTGCGAGCCCAGGTCGCACAGGAACCAGACGGGGTTGAAGACGGGCGTCCCCGGGAAGGCGGACAGCGGCACCACGACATAGTTCATGAGTCCGAGCAGCGCCACACCGTAGATCGCGCCCCACAGCAACGGCCGGCGTATCAAGTACCCCGCCCTGCGGCTCGCCCAGAAATAAGCGCCGACCATGACGGCCATCATGCAGAAGTGCAGAGCGAGACCGAGCGCTGCGGTGGAGCCGCCGCCGTCAAAGGCGGGGCGGCCCAGGAGGCCGCTTGCGATGCCCTGCAGGATGCGCCCGGGAGGCACGCCTTTCAGACCCCAGAACAGCAGCGCCGTCGCGATGTCGAGTGTCCCAGCGATCACCGTCGCGATCAGCAGGGTCGATAGGAATTTCGGCCTCTTGGCCGGGAGGGTTTCGATGCCGTCGAGCATGGATGATCTTCCGGGATTAAGGACGCTACTCGGTATAGCCTGAAAACGGGCGCGGTACCGTAGTTAGCGGGTGAAATTTGCCTGATTTATTTCTGCACGCCGAGACCCGTCAGGTCGCGGTGCTGACGTTCGTCACTTGCTGCTCGCGGCTCTTGCGCCTACGGTAAGGCTATAGGCATCACATGGGGGTAGCGCATGGACAATCAGGAGAGACGGATCCGTCGCCGTTACTGGGGTGGGCTGGGGACGGGGCTCG
>DATIEQ010000247.1:0-2743 GCA_035455665.1 Gammaproteobacteria bacterium
CAATCCCACGATCCGCCTCCTGCGGTGAGGCCTGGCGGCAGCAGCATCGTGGCCTGCGGGCTCGCGGCGAGGGCATGGAACATCTGCCCTACCCCACCGTAGAACTTCCACGGTAGATACAGCCCGAACAGCCAGCCGACCGTCAGCATCGCGACGCCCATGAGCACGCTGGTCCAACCGAGACCCAGCATGCCGCTGTACAGGACGTAGAGCGTGACGATCCCGTAGGCGAGCAGTGCGCCCTGCCATTCGCTCAGCAAGCCATGGCTCGCGACGTTCAGTATGTACCCCACGCCCTTGATCTGCAGCGTGAGGTACGGTACGAGCGCGGCGAGGCTGAATACGGCGATCGTGAGTTGCAGCGCGCGGCTGTCGAAGCGGCGGCTGATGAGTTCTGCCTGGGTATAGAGCCCAAGACGTGCACCGATGCGCCGCGCACGCGGACCGAGGAAGTAGAACGGCACCATGCCGAGCGCGCCGTAGACGATGACGTATAGAGCGGCCCCGCCGCGGGAATAGGCCCAACCGGGCCCGCCCAGGAAGGCGAACGAAGAGAACGCCGCCGCTCCGAGCACGAAATACAAGAGCAGCGTGTCGAGGCTGCGGTTCCCGGCGACGAAACCTGCCACGTTGCGGCTCACGGACAGACCCGGGACAAGACCCAGAACCAGCGCCAGGAGCAGATAGGCGGCGCAGGGAATCAGCTCAACGGGCACGGCGGCTCGAGTCGTCGGACTGCTTAGCCGCGGCGTGCCGGTCGGCGCGATAGGTGACCAGAAGGACGATGAACGCGGCGGCGATGCACCCCACGATCCAGGCATACGCAAACGGCAGCCCAAGGACGTAAGGTTCCACGCGCAGGGCCGGCAGATAACCCGGCCACAGCATGCCCGCCAATATCGACAGGATGGCGGCGAGGCACAGCTTATGTCGCAGGGGCGCGCCGGTGAGGCGCCCCGTCCTGGTCACGCCTTCTCCTTCGTAGCCGAAGCGGCGGTCACCTGGTTGCGGCCGCCGCGTTTCGCCTCGTATAGGGCCCGATCGGCTTCGTTGATGAGCGCGGCGATGCTCTCCGTCGCCGAAGTCGCCGTGGCGACGCCGATGCTGACCGTGATGCGCACGTCATCGCCATGGGTGGGGATGCGCAGCTGTTGGATCTGGGCGCGCAGCCGTTCCGCCGCCTCGAACGCCAGGTTCGCCGGGGTCTCAGGCAGGAGTACCACGAACTCCTCGCCGCCATAACGACCGATGACGTCGAGCTGGCGCAGGCATTGACGGCAGGCGTTCGCCAGTACGCGCAACACCCGGTCGCCTACTTCGTGGCCATAGGTGTCGTTCACGTTCTTGAAATGGTCTGCGTCGAGCAGGAAGGCGGAGAGGTCGCGCTGGTAGCGGCGGCTGCGCTCGAACTCGCTCTCGGCGCGCTCCATGAAATGGCGGCGATTGTAGAGGCGCGTCAGGCCGTCGGTGGTCGCGAGGTTCTCCAGTTCCTTGATGAGCTGTGCGTTGTCCAGCGCCACGCTCACTTGCCGCGCCATGGCGCCCGCCACGTCCATCTGCTGCTTGTCGACGTTCTTCAGCTGACGCCCCACCAGCAGCAGGCGGAAGGCGCCGCTGCCCGAGAACAGCGGCACGGCGAGGTAGTGCCGCGGCACCGGGCGCTTGTCGTTCCCGTCCAGTGTGGCCGCGTCTTCGGGCGTGAGCAGCAGTGGCTTCTTCGAGTGCCTCAGTCGAGCCAGGATACGGGCGTTCTCGGTCGGCCAATGCTCCAGGTAGTCCTGCTCACTGTCGCTGATGCCGCGCGAGGCGATGAGGCTGCAGGACACCTCACGTTCGACGTAGAACAGAGCCCGCTCGTACTGAATGAAGTTGGTGATGGTATCGATCAGCTGTTCCGCGATCGCGCGTTCATCGCGGAGCGCGGTGACTGACTGGATCAGGTTGTGCAATGCCTCGGCCCAGCGGCGCCGCTGCTGCTCGTGCTCGAGGTCGTGTTCACGTTTGATGGAGCGCTTATAGATCTGCAGGCTGAGCATCACGGCGACGAACGCTACCGCCACGTACATCAGATAGGCCCACCACGTGCGCCAGGCGGGCGGCAGGACGGAGATACCGAGATCCGCTTCCTGGGTGCTCCAGACGCCGTCGTTATTTGCGCCCCGTACACGTAGGGTATAGCCGCCCGGATCCAGGTTCGTATAGGTGACTCCATGCCGGGCCTGAACGGTGTGCCAATCGCTATCGAAGCCATCCAGCTTGTACATGAACCGGTTCATCCCAGGCGCAGCGAAGTCGAATGCAGTGAACTCCACCGACAGGATGTTCTGGCGGTACTGCACTTCGAGTTCCTTCACGGGTCCGGTCGCCGTCTCGAGCGGTACCGCAGTGCCGGCCCGCAGGAAGCGGGTGATCGCGACCTGGGGCGGATGCTCGTTGCGCACCAGATGCGTAGGATAGAAGGCATTGAACCCGTTGAGCCCACCGAAGAACAGCTCGCCATCCGGTGCCGCGAACGCTGAACCACTGTTGAACTCGTCGCTCTGCAATCCATCGCTGGTGCCGAAGTTGCGGAAGGTGCCCGCGGCCGGGTCGAAACGCGACAGACCGTTGCCGGTGCTCACCCAGATGCCGCCGCCTGCGTCGGGAAGGATCGAGTAGATGGTGTTGTTCGGCAGCCCATCGGCTACGAAATAGCGCTTGAACTTCCCGCTCTTGACGTCGAGGTAATCGAGCCCGCTCGCCG
>DATIEQ010000248.1:0-2687 GCA_035455665.1 Gammaproteobacteria bacterium
CGGCAGGGGCCGGTCGTGGAGGTACCAGGCGACCATCAGCGGTACGGCGATCTTCATGACTTCCGCCGGTTGGAAGCGCACCAGGCCCAGGCTCAGCCACCGTTGCGCGCCACGTCCGATGTGACCCGAGTGCAGCGTCAGCATAAGCAGCAGGAGCGTGGCGCCGAATACCCATGGAGTCCACAGTCGCAGGAATTGAGGCGACATCTGCGCCACCACGAGCAGCACGCCGAACGAGAGCGCTAGCCGCCAAGCCTGCCGGGACACCACGTCCAGGTTTTGGCCGCTTGCGCCGTACAGGATGGCGAGGCCGGTGCAGCACAGGAGCAGGATCGCGACCAGCAGCGGCGCATCCAGGTTGAGACGGAAGAGCAGCCGCTCGCCGAACGTCATCTCCCCGACGGGCCGGTAGCCAGAGGACAGTTCTTGCGGGCTCATGGTTTATTCGCATCCGGGGCAGTGCCCGAATTCAGAAGATACGCATCCATGACCTGCCGCGCCACGGGTGCCGCCACCGCGCCGCCGCCCCCGCCGTGCTCCACCAGAACCGCCACCGCGATGCGGGGATCCTTGGCGGGAGCGAAGGCGATGAACAGCGCGTGGTCGCGCAGCGGCTTGGGCGTGTCCGTTTCATCCTCTTCGCCCATGATGCCGAGCTTCTTTGCATGCACCTGGGCCGTACCGGTCTTGCCGGCGATGGCGTACTTGGCGCTCTCGCCGATGCGCGCGGCCGTGCCGTAGGAGGAGGTCACCCCAGTCATTCCCCTGACAACGATGTCCCAGTCGCCGGGATGCGCCTCCTGCACCGTCGGCAGGGCCTGGGGGGCGGTGTCGCTGATCACGCCGGAGAGCGGGTCGCCGATGGCGTGCAGCACGCGTGGCGCGAAGCGGGCGCCGTGCATGGCGATCGCCGCCGTGGCCTGGGCGAGCTGCAGCGGCGTCACGCTCATGTAGCCCTGACCGATGCCGGCGATCACCGTCTCGCCCAGGTACCAGGGCTTGCCCAGCGTCTTGCGTTTCCAGTCCGGCGAGGGCAGCACACCGGCTTGAGCGCCCACCAGGTCCACGCCGGGCGGTTGGCCGAAGCCGAACTGTGCGAGGTAATCGTGGATGTGGTCGATGCCGAGTTTCATGGCGACGGTGTAGAAGTACACATCGCAGGACTCGGCGATGGCTTTCACCATATTGGTCTCGCCATGGCCGCCGGCGCGCCAGTCACGGTAAGGGTTAGGGTTGCTGGGGATCTTGAAGTAGCCCGGGCACATGAGGTCGGCGAAGGGATTGACCACGTTGTAGTTGAGCGCCGCGAGCCCCAGGAACGGCTTGATGGTGGAACCCGGCGGGTACTGGCCGCGCAGCGCGCGGTTGAAGAGCGGCTGGGCTTCGTCGTCCTGCAACGTGTCGTATTCGTCAGTGTCGATGCCGCCCACGAACAGGTTGGGGTCATAGCTCGGGCGGCTCACCAGAGCCAGCAGTTCCCCGTTCTGGGGGTTGATCACCACCACGGCGCCCCGTTCGTCACCCAGCGCCTTCTCGGCTGCCTGCTGGAGCTGCACGTCGATGGAGAGGTACAGGTCGCTGCCTGGTACCGGCGGCGTGTAGGACACGACGCGCACCGCACGGCCTTCGGCATTGGTCTCCACCTGACGCACGCCGACGGAGCCATGCAGGAGTTTCTCGTAGGCGCCTTCCACGCCGATCTTGCCGGTCTCTGAGGTGCTGCTGTATTGGTTCGGATCGAGGCTGGCGAGCTCGTCCTCGCTGATGAGGCCCACGTAGCCCACGGCGTGGGCGGTGAGTGGCCCTAAGGGGTAATAACGGGACAGGGTGGCCCGGATGTCCACGCCGGGGTATTTCTGCCGGTCCGCGGCGAAGCGCGCGATCTCATCGTCGCTGAGCTCCATGCGCAAGGGCAGGGGTTGGTACGGGCGCTTGGTCTTGAGCAGATCGTTGAAGCGTTTCAAGTCCCCGGGGCGCAGGTTCACGATCTGTCCCAGCGCGGTGAGGGTGGCGCCGAGGTCGGGCGCTTGCTCCGGCACCACGTCCAGCTCGTAGCTCGGGCGGTTCTCCGCGAGCGGTACGCCGTTGCGATCGAAGATGAGGCCGCGCGGCGGGGCCACTTGTTCCGCCCGCAGGCGGTTGCCTTCGGCGAGTGTGGTGAAGTGCCGGTAGCTCACGATCTGCAGGTAGAAGAGCCTGCCTACCACGATGGCGAGCAGCAGGAGACCGACGGCGCCGACGAGGATGGCGCGCACCCGGAAGAGGTGCTGCTCCAGCCATTCGTTCCTGATAGGGGTGCGCGCCATGGGTGCGAGCGGCGTCTCAGCTCACCTGGTAACGTGTCTGCACGCGCATCAGCACCTGCATCACCCACGGCCAGACGAGGGCGCTGACGAGCACCGGCGTCCAGCGCAAGCCGGCACCGAGCCTATAACCCAATATCCCGTCGATCCAGAAGAGCACGAAGCTGTAGACCAGCAACATGGCGAAGACCACTACGCTCTGTTGCCACCAGGGATAGACGCGCACCTGCAAGTGCATCCATAAGGCCATCCAGGCCACCAGCACGAGTGCGAGGGCGTGTTCACCGAGTAGAGTCCCGGCGAGGGCATCCATGAGCAGGCCGGCCACGAAGGCCGTGAGCACGCCGACCCGTTGGGGTAACCACAGACACCAATATATGCTGG
>DATIEQ010000249.1:0-5178 GCA_035455665.1 Gammaproteobacteria bacterium
GGTGTCGTGGAACCCCGAATGCGGCGCGCAGCTTACTGGCGCACCCGGCCGAAATCAAATGCCGGCGGCGCTGCGTACGGCTGCGGCGATATCCTCCGCCAGGCGGCTCACCTGCTCCGCCTGCTCCCCCTCCACCATGACCCGCACCACGGGCTCGGTGCCGGAGGGTCTGAGGAGTACCCGGCCGCGCCCCTTGAGCTGCTGCTCCACCGCCGCTACCGCCGCGCGCACCGGCGCCTGCTCCAGATCTACTCGCGACGGGGTCTTCACGTTGACCAGTACTTGCGGATACTTATGCATGCCGGCGCGAGCCTGGGCGAGGGTCTGGCCGGAGATTTGCAGCGCCTGGAGCACCTGCAGGGCCGCGATGATGCCGTCGCCGGTGGTGTGCTTGTCCAGGCAGATGATGTGCCCGGAGTTCTCGCCACCGAGGATGCCGCCCGACTCCTCCAGCATGGCGAGCACGTAGCGGTCGCCGACCTTCGTGCGGCGGAACTCGATGCCCTGGCTGGCCAGCGCCTGTTCGAGCCCCAGGTTACTCATCAATGTCCCCACCACAGGGCCGCGGAGCGTGCTCTCGGCCTTGCGCGCCAAAGCGATGATGTAGAGCAGTTCGTCGCCATCCACCACCTCGCCATGATGGTCCACCATGAGCAGCCGATCACCGTCACCATCGAAAGCGATGCCAAAATCGGCGCCGCTGTCCAGCACCTTCCGGCGTAGCGCATCGCTGTGGGTCGAGCCGCAATCCTGGTTGATGTTGAGTCCGTTGGGGCTCACGGCGGTGTTGGTGAGTTTGGCGCCCAGCGCGGAGAACACCAGGGGCGCGACCTTGTAGGTGGCGCCCTGCGCGCAGTCGAGCACGATCTTGAGGCCCGGCAGCTTGAAGCTATAGGGCACGGAGGACTTGCAGAACTCCACGTAGCGGGCCGCGGCATCCTCTAGCCGCTTCGCGTTCCCGAGCCGGCTCGAATCCACCGTCTCGAAGGGGCGCTCGAGCTCCGCCTCGATCCGCGATTCCACCGAATCCGGCAACTTGCGCCCATCCGACGAGAAGAATTTTATGCCGTTGTCGTAATAGGGATTGTGGGAGGCGCTAATGACGACGCCGGCGTCCGCCTTGAGTATGCGGGTGAGGTAGGCGATGGCCGGCGTGGGCATGGGACCGAGCAGTCGGATGTTGACGCCGGCGGCGGAGAACCCCGCCTCCAGCGCCGATTCGAACATGTAGCCCGAGATGCGCGTGTCCTTGCCGATGAGCACCGTGCCGCCGCCCGCCGGCACCAGTACACGGCCCGCGGCTCTCCCCAAGCGCAGCACGAATTCCGCGTTCATGTGCTCGGCGCCGACGCGCCCGCGCACGCCATCGGTGCCGAAAAATTTCCTGCTCATGCCGGGGATTCTAACATTCAGCCGAAGAAACAACGCACAGGGATGTGCGCGGTTAAAAAAGTCAGCAAAGATAACCAGCGTCGCATCTTGGCGCGGACATGTGCCGCGCCAAGATGGGGCTGAAAAGCCCTGGATGGGCTTTTCAGCATCGAATTGGAGCCAATATTGCTATGACCGTTCTACGGCCATAGCAATATTGAGCGCTTGGACCGTGGCCGCCACATCGTGCACGCGCAGGACGCGTGCGCCGCGCTGGGCCGCGATGAGTGCCGCAGCGACGCTGCCCTGCAGGCGGCCTTCCGGCGGGACGCCGCCCATGAGCGTACCGATCATGGACTTGCGGGAGAGTCCCACGAGGAGCGGATAGCCGCTCGCGGCGAGGTCCGGCAAGTGCCGCAGCAGTTCCAGGTTATGTCCCAGCGTCTTGCCGAAGCCGAACCCGGGGTCGAGCACGATCTTGTCGCCCGGTATGCCGGCGGCTACGGCCGCGTCCGCTCGCCCCTGTAGGAAGTCAGCCACTTCCCGGACGACATCTATATAGTGGGGATCGTTCTGCATGCTGCGCGGTTCGCCCTGCATGTGCATCAGACACACGGCGGCCTGTGATCGGGCCGCGGCCTCAAGCGCGCCCGGCTGGCGCAGCGCATAGACGTCGTTGATCATGGCGGCGCCCGCCTTCACAGCGGCGCCCATCACCTCAGGCTTGCTGGTGTCCACCGAGAGGGGCGTATCCATTTCCCGGGTGAGCCGCTCGATGACCGGGATCACCCGGTCGAGCTCCTCCTGCAGACCCACGGGTGCCGCACCCGGGCGGGTGGACTCCCCTCCCACGTCGATGATGTCTGCCCCGTCCCGCGCCATGCCGCGGGCATGCTGGAGCGCCGCGTCCAATCCAGCGTAGGCGCCGCCGTCGGAGAAGGAATCCGGCGTACGGTTGAGTATCCCCATCACCCGGGGACGGGAGAGATCGAGACGGTGTCTGCCCAGCTCGAGATGCATGTCCCCACCGTGCATTAAAAAAGCCGGCGTCCTGACGACGCCGGCTCCCATTGTAAGGGTCCCGGGCAGCGCTCAATGCTGGCTGGCCGGTCCCCCGATCTTGCCTTCGGCGGCCGGCGCGGTGCGGGCCGGCGCCGGGGCGCCGCCGTTCGAATCCGCGTCGGTCCAGCCTTCCGGCGGCCGCGGTTCCTTGCCAGCCATGATGTCGTCGATCTGCTCCGCGTCGAGCGTCTCGTATTTCATGAGCGCGCCCGCCATGACGTGCAGCTTGTCCATGTTCTGCTCCAGCAACTGCCGCGAGCGCTGGTAGTTGCGGTCGATGATGCTGCGCACTTCCTCGTCGATGCTGCGCTGCGTATCACCCGCGATGCTCTTGTGACGGGTCACCGAATGGCCCAGGAACACCTCGCCCTCCTCTTCCTCGTAGGACAGGGGGCCGAGCTTCTCCGACAAGCCCCACTTGGTGACCATGCTGCGGGCGATGCGGGTGGCGCGCTCGATGTCGTTCGCCGCCCCGGTGGTGACGTATTCCGAGCCGAAGATTACTTCTTCCGCCACGCGGCCGCCGAACAGGCTCGAGAGCTGGCTCTCCAGGCGCCGTTTGCTGTAGCTGTAGCGGTCGTCCTCCGGCAGGAACATGGTGACGCCGAGCGCGCGGCCGCGGGGGATGATGCTCACCTTGTAGACCGGGTCGTGGTCCGGCACCAGGCGGCCGATGATGGCGTGGCCGGACTCGTGGTAGGCGGTGAGCTTCTTCTCGTCCTCGCTCATGACCATGGAACGGCGCTCGGCGCCCATCATGATCTTGTCCTTGGCCTTCTCGAACTCGTCCATGGTGACGGTCCGCTTGTTGGCGCGCGCGGCGAACAGCGCCGCCTCGTTCACCAGGTTCGCGAGGTCCGCGCCGGAGAAGCCCGGCGTGCCGCGCGCGATGATGCCGGGGCGTACGTTGTCGGCCACCGGCACCTTGCGCATGTGCACCTTGAGTATCTGCTCGCGCCCGCGCACGTCCGGCAGGGGCACCACCACCTGGCGGTCGAAGCGGCCGGGGCGCAGCAACGCCGGGTCCAACACGTCCGGACGATTGGTAGCGGCGATGATGATGACGCCCTCGCTGCCCTCGAAACCGTCCATCTCCACCAGCAGCTGGTTCAGGGTCTGCTCGCGCTCGTCGTGGCCGCCGCCCAGGCCCGCGCCGCGATGCCGCCCCACGGCGTCGATCTCATCGATGAAGATGATGCAGGGGGCATGCTTCTTCGCCTGCTCGAACATGTCGCGCACGCGGGAAGCGCCCACGCCCACGAACATCTCCACGAAATCTGAGCCGGAGATGCTGAAGAACGGCACCTTGGCCTCGCCGGCGATGGCCTTGGCGAGCAGCGTCTTGCCCGTGCCGGGAGCCCCGACCATGAGGACGCCGCGGGGAATCCGCCCGCCGAGCTTCTGGAACTTGCCCGGGTCGCGCAGGAACTCCACCAGCTCCGCCACTTCCTCCTTGGCCTCCTCCACGCCCGCCACGTCGCTGAAGGTGATCTTCACCTGGTCCTCGCCGAGCATGCGGGCACGGCTCTTGCCGAAGGACATGGCACCGCGTCCGCCGCCGCCCTGCATCTGGCGCATGAAGTAGATCCAGAACCCGATCAGCAAGAGGATGGGGCCGTAGGCCATGAGCGCCTGCAGCCAGATGGAGGGCTGTTCCGGCGGCTTCGCCTCGATCTGCACCGCGCTGTTGTCCTTGCGCAGCTCCGTCACCAGCGGACCGAAGTCGGTCACCGGGCTGTAGGTGCTGAAGTTACCGCCGTTCGAGTAGGTGCCGCTGATGGCGAGGCCGTCGAAGCTGACGCTCTTGACGTTGCCGTCCTGCACCGCAGTGAGGAAATCGGAATAGGAGACGGCCTTGGTCTTGGCCGTGCTGGGGCCGAAGCTCTCGAACACGAACAAGAGCACCAGCACGATCATCACCCACAACAGCAGGTTCTTTAGAAAATCGTTCAAGACAGGCTCCTTGCAAACACGCGTGCCACGGCCTCCCGGCCGCACCACGCTTCAGACACTACACCAGCCGATAGTTCCTGGCCAGCAAATACACCTCCCGGCTGCGGCTGCGGGAGGACGGTGGCTTGCGCGAGGCCGTGCTCTCGAACGCCGCGCGCACTTCCTTCAAATACTCCTGGAACCCGGTCCCCTGGAACAGCTTCACGAGGAAAGCACCGCCGGGAGCCAAGGCTTCCTTAGCGAACGCGAGCGCCAGTTCCGCGAGTTCCATGGCGCGGGCCTGGTCCACGTCCTCCACCCCGCTTAGGTTGGGGGCGATATCGCACAACACAAGGTCGGCCCGGGCTCCGCCCAGCCGCTCGCGCAGGGCCCGCAGACCCTCCTCCGCGGCGAAATCCGCCTGGATGAACTCGACCCCCGCCACCGGGCTCATGGGCAGGATGTCGAGGGCGATCACCCGGCCCCGGCCGGCGAGCACCTTGGCCGCGTACTGGCTCCAGCCCCCGGGCGCGGCGCCCAGGTCCACCACCGTCATGCCAGGCTTCAGCAGGCGGTCGCGCTTCTGGATCTCCTCCAGCTTGAATACTGCCCGGGAACGCCAGCCGCCCTGCTGGGCGCGCTTCACGTAGGCGTCGCTGAAATGTTCCGCCAGCCAGCGGGAGCTGCTCTTGCTGCGCTTGGCCATAACCTTATTGACTGCCTGCTAGAATGGCCAAGCCCCAATTTGACGTCAGCAAAAGCCCGTCGTGGGTTTTTGCTGACTCGGCGAGTCCGGTACATGCCCGGACTCGC